>DATDLD010000187.1:0-10407 GCA_036519475.1 Candidatus Nitrosopolaris sp.
AACAGCCCTGAAACTCATACAAGCTTATGGCAGATCTATAAGGTCACACGAAGATTGGGCAAAGACCTACATTCTGGATTCATCCTTTGGCTACTTTGTAAGGAAGAATAGAAATATTTTACCTGCGTGGTTTATCCAAGCGATCAGAGGTAAAAGGTTGTTGACTGTTTAAACTTATAAAAACAAAAACACAGGGATAAGGTCGTTAACTAATACCCTTTGTAACTATCAATTATCAAGCTTCCTGCTTGTCACTAGTGGAGTTTTCGCTGCATGTCTCATGAAACAGTTTTTAACTCAATTTATTCATAGCATTTGAGATATATTTTATCACAATTATGAGTAATATTATATTACAATTGTGATAAAGTTCGTATCAATGTATATGTATTGCATGTACAGAAATATTCTTATACAATAACTAGCATTATTATATCACGATACCGACAACAATTACATAACGTTGGTGCTTGGCGGCGCAGCAAACAAAACTGAGACTGTGTAAACTCGGCAAAGGCTGTAGTATTAGGTTCACACCCTCAGAATCGCCAAGCACCAGCAAATGATTTGGTTGTTGGAATATTTTCATCTCAAACTGATGAAATTCATAAAAAAAACGGAATAGGAAGTTCTGTTTAATAGATCTTGAACAACAATTACTTATCACAACTTTAATAAATTACCTCTAGTAAATGGATGTTGTTGAGGTAAGGAGATCCTGAATCCGACTAGGCATAATACCTGTCCTAGACAAGGAAGATCCTATATGAAGCCAGCTGGTTTTTTATACTAGGCGAGTAGCATCAATAGAATCTTTAAGAGCAAGATGCTTATTTGATTACTATAGTTTGGTTATGTCAGATGAAACCAACATCCCTGACAATTTCGAAGAAGACAAAGAGTTACTTGTAGAGGAAGTCCAGCCTAAAGAACAAGAACAACAACTACCCGTAGCTGAAGGCCATGAAACTGAAGTCCTTCAACAACAACAAGAACAAGCAGGAGGAGGAAAAAAAACTTCTACGTCTACTCCAAAGGCAATTAGATTAGCAACCATCTCAAAGTTACTGGATAAACAGACAACTCAAATAAACAAAATAGGACAGATGCTTCAACCATTGCAAAGGCAGCTAAAGTCAGTGGAGATGAGATCAGAATTGATCAAACCAATATACTCGCAGCTTAAGCAATTACAAAAACAAATGTCGCAGGTTCAAAAGGAGAGTCACAAGAAAAGATTATCACTATCAAGTAAGAAAACTTCCACCAAGAAGAAGAAGAGTAAAAGTAAGAAGTAGACACTAAAACAAATATTGAGAGTGTTGTACCCATCGGACCTAAGTCACAACACTCTAGAATGTCAGTCGAGTTATATAAGGCAGAACCGATATATAATAAAAAGTTAAGGATGTTAGGATAGAGTAACACTCCGTGCAATCATTGTAAAAACAAGATTCAGCATAACTTGCCAGAAATGAAAATGCCAAAGGATAAAACCAATCGATTACAAGAGGTCCAAATGAAACATGCTCTCGCGAATCCAGTTGATATTAATCCATTTCGTAAGGATGATTCGAAATAGCCAGAATAATATTCACAAGCTTGCCATTTGTTCTGTAACTACCCTGGCATACTGCTCTTCAATTGTATTCAATATTTTTGCCATGGTTATAATAAGACACAACGTTCTAAGATATCTTCTTTTCTCACCCTTTCAAAAGCTATTCTGACGTGGTTTAATCTCAGTGATATCATGGAAGGCGAGAACGTTCAGTTGCAAGGTAATTTGTAGTGATTTATCGATAAAGAGACTCAAGTTATGTATGGTAAAGTGGAAGAAAAAGACGAGGACGAACAGCGATGTCCTATATGTAATTCAAGAATCGATGAATTTGGATATTGTGCTTGTGGCGGAAATTTAGGAGTAAGCTAAAATTAATTTTCACTTTTAAATGGTAACATGCATGGAAGAGAAAATTGCAAGTGGATGCAATTTCCTGTGTGTATATTGACTGGCGTAGTAATTTTTCAATTTAACTAAAGTTTACTTTCCTAAATCAGAGTATCTATTTCTGGTTGTCACTTTAGTCTTTCCTGATACAATCGCAACCTCAGTTTCCATTATATTCTCCCGTCTTTAGATAGGATATGTAAAATCCTGAGGTGGATACCCCTAGGATCTTTGCCAATAGATTATTACTTCTCTCTAGTCTCCCCGCGAATTTGGTATACTACGACCCCAAATAGTGTAAATGCCCCAACTATAGCTGCAATAAAGGCTACCAAGAATACGCTAGTTGCAATCTGGACCAATTCAACACTTACTCTAGCTGTGAAAATAGCAAACACCAGAATAACGAAACCAATCAAAGCAAATAGACTCAATAATATCGTCCTGATATTATTAGATATTCTTGCGGATTCGGATAGGTAGATATTATTATCCTCTTCTGGATTACCAATCGTCGAAGTCATTTTCCCTACGATTTTATCTTTGATATTCGTAAGACCTGAGGAGTCAGATTTATTATTGTTATTACTATCCCTAGATTCGTATTGATACTGATCTTTCGTAAGATCTTTCTCCTTCTCTGGATCGCTCATATCATAAAACTATATACACCGTAGTATATAAAAGCCATAGAATCCATCCAAACTTCAATTGTTGGGTTAAGGAAGTCATCTCATCAACAAGTTAATTTAACTCCTTACCTTGATGTTCAGGCAAGCTTTGTTTATGTCTTGGTGCAAGTCTATTATAATCTGATTTATTATAGAAACAAAATTGTATATGTTTAATTTTGGGTTTATAAGGAGAAGAGGGCTACGTTTCATCCCAATAGTAAATAAGAGGAAGAAGAGATGATACCTGCGAAGTTTCAATAAGAATTCTTGTGAATCCTTAATCTCAGAATTGTTGAATCCTATTGCTGTAACGGACTCAACGATTCTCAAATGAAAAGGATTTGGTTGTAGACGACTAAGTCGATATTATACAGTCTTTAAACTCCTTTATGGACATCTACAATGAGCCGTGTGGTGTGTTGGTTTGGTGAAAATAATAGAATCACAATTAGATTTGTTATAGATAGATAAATCTGAGAAATTAGAAAAGCCCCAACATAATAAAACCTGAAACTAAAACTAAAGATGACAATTGAAAATTTGGCAGCCAGAAAATCATGGGGAAATCCTAATTCAGGCTTGCTAACCTCATCTAATTTTTGTATTCGCTCGTTTGTTGATTGGAATTCTAAGCATCCCAAATTATTTTTTTATCTATTTTTTTATTTCTCCCCACCAATAATGGGTATGGTGAAATATGGCTAAGCGACTCTGGTTTGGATGTCTAACGTTTTAGTATGTTCTTTATTGGTATCATTAATGATTCAATACGTTTCTCGATTCCTACAAAAATAAGAGATACTCCAACTCCCAGCAATATCCCTCCAACTACATCCAAGGGATAATGACCACCGACATACACCCTAGAAATGCATACAAGAGCTGCTTCTATCGACAAAATAATAGATATTACAAGTTTCCTAGGAGTATCTCTAAATAGTAATAAAGCTCCAGCTGCACCCGCCGATACTATCAAGGCATGACCAGAAGGAAAAGCATACTCTTTGTCTGCTGCGATCAAAAAGTCTGATTTTGGGATTACTGGTCTAGGTCTTGCAACTATATCTTTTGCTAATACACCAAGTGGTATAAGAACAAGCATTGAGATTGCAATAACTACTGCAGTCTTTTTTCCTGTCCAACCACCAAAAATAAACAGACTAATTATTGCTATAGGCCAGAATACTTCTCTTCCAATTTGAGTTAGCCAGATCATTAATATGGTGAGCGCAGGATAATAATGCGAGCTGTTAACGTCTAAAAATGCTATAGAATCTGATTTAGCAATAGTGGAATTAGCACTAGGAATCACTCTTGGAGAAACAAGTGAGGCAATTAGAACGAATAAAGCAAGAATAAAAAGAGAAGCCACAAAGTATTTGTTCAACGTTTGGATGTAATTATGCCCATTGCTTATAAACGATTTCCATATTATGAAATTGATAGCTAAATTCCACTGCTATCTGATTTTTTAATTTCTGTCATAACTATGTCATGTTGATCTCGTACTGTAAATGCAACAAGTAATGAACCAGTTCTTAGAATTAGCACACTAATAATGAACAGACCTTTGGGCGATAACTGCACTATTGGAGTAATGGAATCTAGAGCAATCAGGAGCTTACCAACCTTTTCTCAACACAACCTAGATTCAACTGAAATTAAACTTTGATTCTTTTTCTTTTTGAACCTTTTCATAAAGTTTCGTGAGCATCAGGGAAGTATTCTTAAGTTTTTTACTCTCTCCCTGATGAGAGACACGAAGACTTTCTGCAGTAATTTAATGTTATATCATGATGATACACTTTTTTTGATGCATTCTCATCATACTCTTGTTGTCAATAGACTAGTCCAAAAATCCTTGCCATGTACCGCAGGTCTGCTATTGACTCCTGCTTTCCTGCTGTTTCTATCATTAGTTCCAAGGCGGCAGGCGTATTTACATCATCTTCTATATGACTAGTGAATTCATTGGTCAGCTTTGTCTTGCGAGCAGGAATTTTAGTACCAACATCGCCCGCAAGTACACTTGCAATTGTTTTGTCCGTCGAATAAAATTTATCAAGTTCAGAATGTGAGAACGTGAAAGGTTGTCTGTAATGCTTCGAAAACAGATAAAGCCGTATGATATTTGAGTTATATTTTTTCATCAAATCCCTTATTCTTATGATGTTACCAAAAGATTTAGACATTTTTTTGCCCTTGTAGTTTACTAATCCTACGTGGTTCCAGATCTTGACTGGTTGTTGATTGGATGTTAACACCTGCAATTGTGCCATTAGTGATTCATGATGAGGATAAACTAGCTCCGTTGCACCGCCATGCATATCGTATATTCCGTTAAAGATCGACATTGCTACAGAACAGTCCTGCATATGCCACCACGGGACGCCGACTCCTAAGGACTCATCAGAATATTTCTGACCGAAATCATCGCTACCATTCCAAAGCAGAATATCATTAGGATTTTTTTTCCCCGGCGCTATGTCAACTCTGCTATTAATGAGATCTTCCCGGCTCATTCGTGAGAGGTTGCCGTATGAGAGTAGCAAACTCGTGTCTAGGTATATATTGCTATTGGCAAAGTAAGCACGTTTCTTACTGAGAAGCCATCGGATTAGTTTTATGGCGGTTTCTACGTAATCTGAGGTCCTAGCAATAGTGAGGGTATTGATACCTAAGGTTCCAATATCAACCAAGAGTTCGTTTACAAATCTATTAGAAATGTCTGCTGCAGATGACAGTTCCTCCTTTGCCCGAAATGATATCTTGGGATCTATATCAGTAATGGTTAAGATAGCAGTCGTTCGTATTCCGACTAACATTAAATATCTTGCCACTAAATCATAAAAGAGAAGTATTCTTGCATGCCCAAGGTGGGAGAAATCATAAACAGTAGGACCACAAATGAGCATCCTCAAATTGTCGTTCCTTGGCGTTGGCTCGTCTTTCAAACCAGATAATGTGTTAAATATTCTCAAAAGCTACTAATGATTAGCTTCTGATTCATTATTAAGGTACTATTGGAACCTTGATTTTCGTGTAGACTGCGCATTGTTTATTTCAGTATGGTTCAGATAACTAGTCACACAAACCGTGATCCGCCCCTAATTGTTATAAGTTACCTCCGTATTATTTTATTTAAAAGGGCTCATGCTTATGGACTCTAGACGGAGCAAAGAGAAGGAATTAGCCAAGGAATTAATATCTCTTGACCTTGACGAAGGAATTAGGATTGAGCAGCAGCCTGAGCACAAGAAGCTTTTTATAAATAGAAATGCATGCGGCAATTTTGTTGCGGAGTTTGTTGACAAGACTAAGAACGAAAATAGCAAGATACAATACTTTTCGTCAGACGCTGAAGTATTGGAATTCGTAAAGTCCAAGTTTAACAAAAATTTCTCTGTCACGCTATACTAGTTAAAGAAATTTGTCTAAAGGAATTGCTCATACTCTGTCCGTTTGATAAGGAACAGGCATCCTACGATGATACATTGGATTCGTTTAGCCTAAGTGCTTAGTTATTATTTGGCTCTAAAATGATTGTAGTAGTAGATTGATGGAGTACAATACGTACACCTGGCTTGTCCGTAACAGTATACATCCATCGTTCTAAGGCTTATCCTCCACCTGCTCCCATTCCTCCACCTGTCGATTCTACCTCCTGTTCCTGCAGTTCTTTTTCTTCTTCAGATTTTACCTTGGTAATTGGTTTTAATACCTCTTTTTGTATAACTTTATTGTTCTTCTCTTCCTGTTCTACTTCATCCATGGTAAGAATATGTTAGGGTATGTTATTAATTGTTCGAAGACCCTGAAAGTATTGAATGTTTTTTGTATGTTTAATAGAATAAACAGACCGCTCGTTTATTTTGAGTTCCGGCTTCATTCAGTTGGAAGTTAAATATGGTTAACCTCTTGTATTAATTTTGCCATCCGCGCCTACTTTCACAGATCTCTAATTTTACAGACTTTAGCCTATTCTAAACTACATTGCATCTGGATAGGATCACGGTAAAACTACAATAATGATAAACTGCCTGACTCAGATCACCTGACAACACATTAATTAATTATGTTTTGTAATACACTGGATATTGATTGCAAATAATAAAGGACTTTCGCAGAAATCCCTAGTTTTGGCTATACTTATAGCAACATCAGGAGTAGCATTATTTATCGGAATTGACACTATCTCTAATAATAACCAAGCACAAGCGCAACAACAAGCCCAGACAAAGTTTAATAAAGTTTGGGAAACACCCAACAAATTGAAGAATCCAGAATCAGTACTTTATGCGCCTAAACAAGACACCTTATTCGTTTCCAATATAGATGGAAAACCAGACGAAAAAGATCAGAAAGGATTCATTTCTAAGGTCTCCCCTTCTAACGGAAGCATAGTTGAATTAAATTGGATAGTGGGACTAAATGCGCCAAAAGGAATGGCTATTTATAATAATAGTAAATTGTATGTTTCAGATATCACAGATCTTGTGGAGATAGATACTGTTAAAGGACAAATAATCAAGCGCTTCAACGCACCAGGAAGCGCCTTTCTTAATGATGTTGCATCAGATCGTCTTGGAAATATCTACGTATCCGATACGGTCACCAATACTATCTACAAAATGGATAGAAACATTAAGAACAATACATCCCTACAAGTTTGGCTACAAAGCTCAGAGTTAAATGGTCCTAATGGATTGCATGTTGACAATAATAAAAATAAACTAATTGTTGCATCCTTTGGATCAGATTTCAGTAAACCTGGAGCGGGTATGAAGGTTGTAGATCTAAAAAATAAGACGATAAGCAATTTAGGAACAGAAGGCGTAACCAGTCCCATTGGCGGTCTTGATGGAATAGTATCAGATGCTACAGAAACGCATTACTATGTTACTGATAACCCTGCAGGAAAGGTATATACTATTAACGCTGATGGAAGAGGGTATGGAACTTTGATAGACTTACGAAGACAAGGAGCTGCTGACCTAGAGTTCATACCAGGTCAAAATATGATTATAATACCTATTATGCAGGATAACAAACTTGTATCTTATAAGTTGGTACAGTAGAAGTCAGATAGCCGATTACCATCTCTTTATGTGAACAAATGACAATAATAAGCAGGCATAACCTATGTAGTAGGAGGTATTAGATCGAAGTTATGGTCAGCGTTGATTCTTTAGTAATTCGATGTTTATCTATGAACCCCGATGTTGCAGCAATGACATATTTGGCAGGTACTGTATTCTTATAAGTACAATCTGATGCATCAAAAGTATTTGTACATCTATGCCCGTCTTTTACCTTGTATACTAGATTCCCTGCTCCATCAAACCACATCAAATCAAGATTATAATCAATATTTAAAAGCCACATTGCATATAAGTCTGGTTTTTCATAGACTAAGATCATCGCCGAATCCAATGGCATTTTTTCTACTCTGAACATTAACCACCTTTGTTTTTCTGCGTTAGATTTTGCAATTTCAACCTTAATTATATCATGGCCGATTCTAACTATCCCTTGTGGAAAGTCTGTCTGCCTGTTTTTGATATCAGTAGGAATGAAAGCAAGACCCAGTGCACCCACAGCAAAAGCTACAATTATAGATGGTACCAGAACTGCTGTCTTGCTGGCCATATTATACCATTAGAAGATGGCAGAAAGAATTTGAACTTTGCCCTTTGTTCGTTTTTATTGGCCTGTTGCTTAGCAAGGCCAGTATATATTTACTCATATTACCCAAAGCTATAACCAACAATACTATTATTATAATAAGAGGTGTAAGAAAAGCTAACCGATGTTTAAAAGACTAAAACTATGTCCAATATGTGGATGTAGCGAACATAGACTTATAGGCTGTGCTATACACTGGCATAGTCATAAGAAAAATGCTGAAGGCAGGTGTGAGATCAGAAGTAAATAGCCCGGTTATAATAAACCTCCTCGTCTAACACGACAAGAAGTTTTTAATGATGCTAAATTATTGCACAATATACATTGATAGAGTGGAATGAACAAATCAAGGCGCATTTAATGTGGATATGGGGCGAAAAGGAAGGTTTTATGAAAAGAGGCAAGGAAGGTATGCTAGTCATTACCGATAAGCGTATTGCTTTTATTACAAAAACAAATATGACTTATCGAGTACACAGCGTATACTCCACTAGGCAGCTTAAACGATTCGAAGATGGTGAAAATGTATTTAGACCCTTAGAAGGATACAAAATGAAAAATTTAGAGGAGGACCTTCATAAAAGTGAAGAAAATCTCGAAATTACACATAACCAGGTTTTAGATGTGACCCAAGAGGAAAAACGCTGGGGTACATTACTCAAAGTCAACGCTAATCTAGGAAATAAACCAGAAAACTACAAATTTTCAATTGTCAAAGGTTGGGTAAAATATCCAATGAAAGATCCTATTGAATTTCAACATATGAATTGGGCTCCACTCATTAATCTCTTAAAACTTTGAACACAATTGGAAGCCAGTATTCCTTGGATTTATTGTGGAGATACTGAAGACAGAAGAGAAGTCAAATGATGTGCAAGAGTATAGTACTATTCTTTCCTACAAGCCCTAAGTTTAAAGACAGCTTATTTACTTATCCTACATACTAGAATTGCCAAAGAAACTATATGCTATTGGAGTGGGTCCAGGTTCTCCTAAATATCTGACCGATGCAGCGAAAGAGGCTCTTCATAAATGCCACTATGTTGTTGGATATAAGTATACTCTAACTACAATTGAAAGTGCAATTGATAGAAGCAATCATGAGGTTTTTGAGGTAACTATGAAGAATCAAGAAGACGTATATCAAAGTATTCATAAGAGAATGAATGAGGGTGATTGTTGCGCAATACTCTTTACAGGTGATGCGAATTTTTCTGAATCGGAATTAGTTGATAGACTAATCGAACTCTTTTGTGAGGATAATATCGAAATTATTCCAGGCATTAGTTCAATTCAAGTTGCTGCAGCAAAATCCAAAGTACCTCTTGACAAGGCGTATATTGTCACCTTTCATGTAACAAGTGATATTGAACAAAAGAAATTGGAATTGGTCAAGGCCTTAGTTAGTGGGAAGAGCGTAATTTTACTCCCAAGGCCATGGCCTAAAGACTCATCAAGAAACTTTATGCAGTCCGACATTGCAATTTTCTTGAGGAAAAATGGAATCGATACCTCGAATCTAAAGGTCTGGGTCTTTGAATATCTAACAAAAGATAATAAAGAGACAGTATTCAAAGGTAGAGTTAACGAGTTAGAAGGCAGAGAATATAGTGACCTTTCAATTATGGTAATTGACCAGGTAAAGCGCCAGACATATTTGCAACTTAATCCATGATTAAAACCTGTAGAATGCAGAAAAATTGTATTATTAAATTCAGAACTGATTGGAACATCTTGCTCGCATATTAATACTTATAATCTTGGTAGAATCGTATCTACCTTGCCAATTCGTCAGGTGGACATGTATAAGAAATAAAATCGCATGAATGGGAAAACCTACAACGCGCATTACTTGCATATTTGAATAAGAAGGTAAAATTTACAAAAAAACTTCTAGAAAACCCAGTGCGAACGGTAAATATGCAATAGAGATGCGGTCCCGATAAAGAAAAAATTCAACTATTGATTTATTTAGAAATCATCTTTTTATTAGCAGAATTGTTATTATATTGGTAATGGGATTGAAGTCATGATCTTAGCTATAGAATCAAAGAGAGCGGCTAATTACAAGATTGTATGTCCTAGTGGTTCACCAAT
>DATDLD010000188.1:0-4554 GCA_036519475.1 Candidatus Nitrosopolaris sp.
TTGTGCTTTTATCTCATCCATTGAAAGATCTTCAAATGCTCCGAAGAGACCATATCCAGCGCTATTAACTAACACATCAATTCTTCCTTTTTCTAAAATAATCTTTTCAACTGCATCTTTTACCGAGCTATCGTCAGTGACGTCCAGCTGAATTAATTTCAAAGGTAGCCTTTCAGCACCGGCTATCGATTGGAGACTTGCAGATTTATCGATATTACGCGCTGAAGCATATGTATACAATCCTTTTCTTGCTAATAGTAGTGAAGTTGCATATCCTATTCCACTTGAGCTGCCCGTAACAATGGCAACTTTTTGTCTATCCGCCTCGCTCATACCCCAATCAATGGCAGAAAGAAGTTTTTATGTATTATCAAGGTCCTATAATGCAGTATAGACTAGGAAGCGTGAACAGCAGTTTCCCAGGTATTTACATTTAGGAAAATCTTTGGTCAGCAGCTATCAATTAAATAAATATCATCTCCATCCAAGTTTAGTTTTTTAATTATAGGCTGTCATTTATAGAGGACTACATATGGTGTACTCTCCATTAAAAACCGAGCAAAGTAAATACCGATCTGTATCATAAAATAGAAAGATTCAAAACATTAGCCAAGAGAAAATCATCACGCCAACCAAATTTCCATTTATCACAAATGAATTTAGCGGAAAACGCGTTCTCGTTACTGGTGGAACTGCCGGAATGGGCAAAGCCATTGTAAGCCGCCTTCTTGACGGAGGAGCCAAAGTTATAACGAGCGCACGGAAGATGACGAGCGATCATGAAAATCGCGAACATATATTTGTTCAAGCAGACCTCAGCACGTCCGAGGGATGCACGAAAGTAGTCAATGAGGTCATTTCTCATTTTGGCGGCGTCGACATTCTTGTAAATGTTGTCGGAGGATCATCTGCGCCAAGCGGAGGCTTTAGCGTCTTGAGCGATGAGGAATGGCAAAAAGAGCTGAGCATAAATCTTATGGTTGCTGTTAGGCTGGATCGAGGGTTACTGCCCGGGATGCTTAAGCAAGGCTCTGGTGTTATTATCCATATCTCATCGATTCAGCGAAGGCTTCCACTTTTTGAAGCGACTTTGGCTTATGCGGCTGCAAAGGCAGCATTAACAACTTACAGCAAGGGATTGTCAAACGAAGTGGGCCCAAAGGGAGTTCGTGTCAACACGGTTGCTCCGGGATTCATTGAGACTTCTGCTGCTCAGGCACTCATCGAACGTTTATCCAAACAAGCAGGAACTGACATGCAGACCGCACGCGAAGAATTAATGAAATCCCTTGGCGGCATTCCCATCGGTCGTCCGGGACTTCCTGAAGAGGTAGCAGAACTGGTTGCGTTCTTGGTCTCGGACAGAGCATTGTCAATCAATGGAAGTGAGTACGTGATTGATGGTGGAACGGTTCCAGCAGTATGATCTCTTCACAAATTAACTACGATAACAAAGTGATACCATGGCATGGCAACGAAATTACCGAATGATTGATCCTATATCCGAGCAAAGAACGCTCATGACATGAAGTCCTACCTCTACCATTTCTACGTTGACATCATCCTAGGCTCTCCTGACTAGAAGTTGAAAATTAATCACAGATGAGTAAGGATACTTCTGATCGCTCTCCTTAAACGAGTTAGACATGTTTCATTATCATGAAAAAGCTTGAAGGAAAGGTTGCTGTTATTACAGGTGGAAACAGCGGCATAGGCCTAGCCACGGCACAGCGGTTTGTTTCAGAGGGTGCATATGTTTTCATCACCGGTCGCCGCCAAAGCGAAGTTGATGCAGCAGTCAAGCAGATAGGCAAAGATGTCACTGGTGTTCAGGGTGATGTCTCAAAACTCGCAGATCTTGATCGGTTGTACGCAGACGTGAAGCGGCAGAAGGGCCATGTCAACATTCTATTCGCGAACGCCGGCCTGGGGGAATTCGCCCCATTGGAAGCAATTACTGAATCGCACTTCTACAAGACGTTCAGTGTCAATGTTAAAGGACTTCTCTTCACGGTACAAAAGGCTCTTCCACTCTTTCGGAACGGCGGTTCGATCATTCTGAACGCATCGACCGCGGCATCCAAAGCCGCAGGTGGATCAAGTGTTTATGGCGCAACCAAGGCCGCCGTGCGATCATTCGCACGCTCTTGGACCGTAGAGCTGAAAGACCGCAAGATCAGGGTGAACGCCATCAGTCCTGGTCCAATAGACACACCGGGTCTTAGGGGGTTTGTTAGTGGTTTGGCTCAGAGTGAAGAACAGATCGAGCAGGTCAAGACGATCCTTGTATCCGCCATACCAATGGAACGTATGGGAAGTCCTGACGAAGTTGCAAAAGTCGTCTCATTCCTCGCGTCAGATGATAGCAGTTTTGTCACCGGTAGCGAACTGTTTGTCGATGGAGGTATGGCACAAATCTAAGTGAACTTTGCAGTTCTATTATTAGCAACCTTGTCAGCTGCTTCCTATCCTTTGTAATCCGCTTTGCCAGCATTGCATGCCTCTTCAATCCTCTCCCAAGCAGAGATCGGATCAGCGTGAAGATAATGTGTCTTACTACTACCATCTATCCAACCCAGCCAATAACTAAGAATTAAATTCAGGGCCAACAATCGAGTTGGTGGAGCTTCTTCATAGGTTAGATCATAAGCGAGCGTACCATTAGTATGGTACTTGGAATAAGGAGAGTTCTAAAATTGTATGGGTTTTGGATGTTTTTAGATACTTCTTAAACTATCTGTTTTATACGAAGATTTAAGACACCATCGCCGTGATATAACTCCCCAACAGCTTTGAATTTACCACCCTTTTTGAGGAGATCTCTGGGTCCCTCATAATCATAATGATTCAATCTTGCGCGCCATTTGCCATTTACCATTATCAAGGCCCTTCCTTGTACGATTTTTTCCACATAAACATCATATGTCTTTCCAGAAATTTTCTTCAAATTATCAATAAGAACAACAGTATTATCATCAAGCCATTCTATCCTCTTTAGTTTTTCAAGTCTGTGAAGAGCTTCTATTACTACAGAATTGTCTACAACAGCAATATTTTCACCTATTGAGTCGAAATCTAATCCCGCTCTTCCACTCCTAACCAATAATGAATGAATCATCCTCGCCGTTTTATCGACTTGTAGCCTAAAATTTGTGGTTAATGCTTCTCCTTCTAAATTTAATAAGGACTTTCTTTTGTTTTGCACAATTTTAACTATATTATTGGTAACATGAGGGATCTGAGTATCATTGAGAAGTTCTGATTTTATTTCCATTTCTTTGAGTTTCTCGTCCATGTTTTCTATTGTTTTATCTAGCGAACTTATGTCATCTGATGTCAAAGGGTCGGTTGACAACGAGTTCCTAATGATAGGTTTAAGTGATGTAAGTAGTGAGGAAAGTGTTTGTTTCATTTTTTGAATACGTCTTTTGCTCGCATGAAGATTTCGTTCATCTATAGTTTCTTTGGCCGCAAGTATAATTACTGAACCAGCCGACATTCTTCCTGTTCTGCCTCGTCTTTGGATATGCCTTATTTCACTTGGTATTGGTTCATAAAAAATGACCAAATCAACTTGGGGTATGTCAAGACCTTCTTCGGCTATTGAAGTTGCGACTAGAACATCAAACTCACCATTTCTAAAAGACTCAAGAATCGATGTCTGTTCATCCTGCTTCATTCCAATATCTCCTTGTCTTTTTGCTTGGCCTACAAATCTTGATGCATTTATTCCATTTTTTGAAAGCATCTCAACTATATGCCTTGCAGAATCTCTATATTGAGTAAATATGAGAGTACGTGAATTATTTTGCAGATCGTGATATGGTATGAGATGATTATGACGACGGTTGTAATCTGATCCTGGATCTAACTTTTCTTGTCGGTTGTATTGGCCATCTTTCTTGGCATTACTGTTTTGAGTAAAGTTGGAAGAATGATATCTGTTTCTCAGAAGGTTAACTATATAAGTGATCTTAGGGTGTTCTGTCGTTAAATTACTTACAAGTGTTCGTACCTCCTTTATTCTTGAGTCATTTAGTATTGACTGATGAGACTTGCTACTGCCACCACTACCAGCACCGCTGGCAACTCCATGTCCTTCCTCCTCAATTCTATCCAGAAATGCCTTAAGTGAATAGGATCCTTGGCTTTCGATTAGTTCAGTACAGTACATAAGGGAAAGAGCCGAGGATTGTTGCATAAGTGCAACATAAAGTGGCCCTCTCTCTTCTTCCATTGTAAGCTCTAGGTTGTATCTAATTTGATCTCCTGCATCTATCAAATTCCTCTTGAAGATCCATCTTGGATCCTTTTGTGATAAGATTCTATGTTGAATCAACCACCTGATCTTTTCATGAAGGATACTCTTCAAATTCGATATTATATACTGGTACTCCGACGGTAGATCAAGGTATTTCCATTCAACTTCAATAGGATTGATGTATTGCCTTACATCAGGATCTTCTTCACTCCTATATTCTACATGTTCAATGAATAAGTTGTCACAAACTTCCTTCATCCTTTGCTTGTCTGAACCTGGACTGGCTGTTAGAG
>DATDLD010000189.1:0-9122 GCA_036519475.1 Candidatus Nitrosopolaris sp.
AAAGCAGCGCAACAATACAAGTGAATAAAAAAAGTGCCTGTGATTTTCTCATAGCAAACGAAATCAATGTAGCTCCTAATACATTCCAAAGAGTTTATCGGTATTCTTCTGCTTCTCATCGTTTAGGTAAAGTCCAAACAAGACAGAAGGTTAAAAACAACAATTCTTCTTCCAATGCAACTGATGAATATAGTAATACAATTAATGAATTAGACATAGCTGATGGACTTAGGTAGATGCTAATTAGCTATGGCATTACATTATTTCATTAGATGATTTACTAAATACATCAGCTACAAAAATTGCAGGTTGCCATGGTAATATTACATCTCCTAAAGGATTCTGATACGTACAAAGAATAACTAAGCTAATTTTCTAGAATGGTTTTGAGTATAGCTTAAGTATAGCTTAAGATAAGAGAGAATGGATTTCTATTTCATAGAATGTTAAACAAGTGCAGGCAATATACTAGCGCAGTTAATTCCAACTATGAGTATTTCTCAGGTGAATCATTATTTTTGGTTTTAATTTCCCAACTATAAAAAATGATTCACCAGCTGATTGGTAATCTCTCAAAATATAAGACAAATACAGATTAAAAGAAAGAAATATGTGTACTGATTATTACTTAAATGGGAGAATTTCTAATAGACTGTTCTGGATGGAGCTATACATCATGGAAGAAGTGGAGGTAATCTCAGCTGTGGAAGTCCAGGAATCTGAGGTAGTTCTGGTATAGGTCCCAAACCGAAAGGTAATTGAGGTCGTGATGCTCCTGTGGTTGCTGTTTGTGTTGAAGATCTATCTCCCAAAGTAGCCGTCATCTCAATAGTCTTACCGTTTCTAAGTACTGTTAGTTTTATATTTTCTCCTACTTTCTTGTATTGTTCAACATAATTGATTATATCATCGATCTGTCTTACAGGCTGACCATCAATTGCAGTTATTATATCTCCAATACTTGTAATATCACCATTGTCATTCTGAATTAATCCTTTCAAGCCTGCTCTATCAGCAGGACCGCCAGATTGAACTGAAGCCACAAGTACACCTTTATAATTTGGTGACAAACTCATACTTTTTGCTAAACTAGATGGTATTTTACCACCAGAGATTCCAACCCATGGGTGCTGATAAGTTCCTGTTTTTATCAGCGATGGTAATTCCCGCATTATGCTGTTGGAAGGGACCGCAAAACCAACACCCGAATAAGCACCAGTACTTGAGAATATGGCAGTATTCATTGCAATCACTTCTCCTTTCGCATTAAGCAGAGGCCCCCCTGAATTGCCCGGGTTTATTGCAGCATCAGTTTGAATTGTGTTCGGAATTGAATAGCCCGAATCAGCATTAGGCAGCAATCTTCCTAACTGACTTACAATTCCTGTTGTCATAGTGGCACTGAGACCAAATGGATTGCCTATAGCTATGACTTGCTCTCCTACTTGTACATTAGAGGAATTTGCGATTGGAAGCGGCTGAAGTTTTTCTTGTGAAAAATCATCTGTTATTTGCAACAATGCCAAGTCGCCGTATTGATCTTTTCCTATAACTTTTGCAGAATATGTGTTTCCATCAACGAAAGTAACATCTGCATTCGTTGCCTCTGCCACTACATGATAATTAGTTATAATGTTACCCTGTTTATCATATACAAATCCAGAACCTAATGCTGTATTCTTTCTAGCAGACGGTACGCCATTAATTATTATATGTTGATTTGGATCAGCTCTAGTAGCTGTTATTTGTACAACTGAATTCTCTACTTTTTTAAAGACATCAGATAATGAGGATGAAGGTAATAAGTTCTGTTGTAGGCTTTCGCTAACTTGAGCATTCGCAACGTTCTTTTCTGGTCCTTGTCCATCTCTTTGTTGTATCAATGTTGCCGCTAGTATTGAACCGGTAGCGAGCACGATGCATGCACATATGATTATCATGAATTCCTTCCTCATTATGCGTTGTATACGGACATAGGACTATATATATATTGACATTTGCGTCATGATAACAGTAGAATTTTGTCATTTGAGCTATAATCTACAAATAAACCGGTACAGACGTGTGGTTAACCTGTGTAGAGGGATCGATTGAATAATAGATGAATATTACTACTTACCTTCCTTCCTGACTGTAATAGCAAACTCTTTAACGTCTAATAACATATCATCGCCGACCTTCAATTTTAAATCCTTTACAACCTGGGAAGGTATTGCAATCATAAAGCTGCTGCCAACCTTACGCAGTTTTAATCGTATTTCCATATCTATAAGATATCTTATAGATATATTTATATAACGCGATATCTTATCAATATCTAATGCATATCCTTAAATTTATTTTAGGAATACAAGACAAGGAGGATCTCTGTAAACTGAGTTTTGAGAATGCTAGTCTTATTAGGATTCTCTGTTAGCATTATGTAATAAAAGGTTGAAATAAATGATTCTCATGTTCTTGCAAGTAAATGAAGTACAAAGTAATAGAATAATCCTAAGTCAATTTGAAAAAGGATCTATTCACATTTATTGGAAATAAGCAGGTAAATGAAATGAAATTATTTAATCGTTGGAGAAAGAAGAATGATGATAATAACTTATCAAGGTCAGAATTCATTGACAATAGAAAACATTCTAAACCAACCATAGAAGAAAAACTTGGCTTATTTGCCGACATCTTTGGCTATGAAGATATCAAAGAGATATTTGATATGACTATAAAAGCGAATAGACCTGTACATGTTTTGTTAGTTGGCCCTCCTGCATCGGCCAAGTCGTTATTTATGAGTTCGCTTACCAAGTTAGAAAGATCATATTATGCTATAGGAAGCTCTTCAACAAAGTCTGGGATTTTTGATTATTTGTTTGAGCATAGACCCAGATACTTCATTATAGATGAAATTGAGAAGATGAACAAAAGAGATCAGACAAGTCTCTTGAATTTAATGGAATCTGGTGTTTTGTCTGAATTAAAACATAGACAGCACAGGACAACACAATTAAAGACTTGGGTTTTTGCTAGTGCTAATAGTGTAGATAATATACTACCTCCACTGCTAACAAGGTTTACAGCCATTCATCTTAAACCATATACAGAAGAAGAGTTTGTTAAAATTGCTGTTGAGATTTTAGAAAGGCAAGAAGGAATAGACAGAGAAATTGCTGTACTTATTGCCGAAGCTGTTTTTAATAAACTCAAAAGCGCAAATATTAGAGAGTGTATAAGAATAGCTAGACTAGCAAGGGATAATCTTTCTGAAATTCAAAAAGTTATTGACACATTTCTAAAATATAGTGATAGTAGTAGTAATAATAGCATGTTATAATGGAATAAAATTCTCTCATAGAAAGTATTATAGCTTATCGGCTTGACTTTTTTTATTCCAGAAGCACGATCAACTACTCTAGAGCTTGCTTAATCGCTATCTGCATTTGCTATACTCGCTCTATTTTTTATAGCAATAATAAAAAAGTAAAAGAATAGTTGCTCTTCTAAAGAATCTTAGCTATGAATATAAACCCGGTCAAAAGTTTGCTAATTATAGATAGAATATCGCCAATGCACATCCCGCAATTCTGGAACTAGTACTTCTGCTTAATATAGTTGGAATAGATGTAGCAGAGATAGCAACCAGGAATGATAAATGCGCAAGCTTTCGAGATATTCAGAGATATATAGTAACTAGTCGTTAGTGCCAGTAATTACGAAAAAGTATTTCCACGTATACATGTAGCCAGCCAAATTAAAAAATTAATTGTCTGGTGCTATATGGATATATATCCTTCTATGGTATAATCCAAGGAAGGCAACATGTTCTAACAACATACAATTTTCCTGTGAGTGAGCTTAGATACACCAACTAACTCTCACGTATTCATTTGAAAATAGTGCCAATCAAGTAGTAATCATATTTCTATAATACTTTAGGATTCGACTAAAGTTTTTTTTATTTAATATATTGTTACTTCAGTACCCATAAGGGATCAGTTTTTTTCATCACTGAAAGCCAACCCATATCTGGCGGTTGGATATTCATTTGCCAAAGAATTGCTATTATTTCTCCCCTATGATGCAATTCTTCAGCCATGACATGAATTAGCACGTCTTTAACTGTGGTATTTCTTCTTATTCCATCCTTGTTAATTCTTGAAACTGATTTGCAAAGATCATCTGGCTTAAGTAAAGACAGATAGTTGTTGACTTTTAAAGTAGAATTAAAGTTATAGTCGTCAATTGTACTCCATGACTTGTAATTAGAATAAGGAAATGGTCTATTAGGATCTTCTAGACCTTGAATAGAATAATTAATCCAGGAGTCTTCAACCCATATAATATGCAGTAAAGTATCTTTCAATGACAGCCATGCAGTTTCGTGATTTTTGATCATGTCTTCCCATGATAATTTTTTAAATGCATCGACATAATTTTGTCTTACTGTGTGATTATAGGTGAACAATTCTTTGACGTCAGATGTTTCCATCGTGATATTCTTGATAGTTTTACAAGCACCGACTACAAATAGATTCCCTCTTCTTTCATTATCGATCTTACATAGAAAAACAATATCTGTATATATAATCAAAAATGACTATCCCTACTTTTCTACCTCGTTTCCTTTTTCAAAATATCCACATAATTTTTTCATTAACCTATTCATATTAATTTGCTTGCCATTTGAGTCGAGCAACTTTGCATCTTGATATCAGAGATTTACATACGAATAAAATACTTACCATATAGAGTATATTCAAATGATGCATCGAAAGCAACTAATCGTGCATTTTGATATTACCTAACAGGGCTGCATAAATTAAAGTTCTCTCGCTTCAATAAAACGTAAATGCCGCAGATCTCAAGTTTCAGTAAATCTTATTAAATTTGCCATGGATACTAAATAGTGGATCATAAACAAATTAATAAAGAAATCATGAACATCCTCCCAAATGTTAGGCTTGTAACAATGATCTAAATGGCAAGTGATACATTGATTAAAGATTACTCTGAGAATGGAATAACTCGCCCAGTTCCAGTCCGGGGGCTCTTTGAGACACATCTGACCGTGAGCAACCTCCAACGGTCGATCGACTTCTACCGCGATGCCTTAGGCCTTAAGCTCGCCCTTGAGGTATCAGACCGAAATGCCGCGTTCTTTTGGATCGGCGATTCGAGGCGCTCGATGCTAGGACTATGGTCGCTTGGTACAATGCCGCTGGGCCTCACTCTACACGTGGCGTTTGAAGTTACCATAAATGATCTCTTGCACGCGCCGAAACGGCTGAAGGCAAAGGGAATCACGCCTCTCTCGTTCTTCGGCGTGGAGACAATAGAGCCAAGTGTCATCAGCTGGATGCCTGCAGCAGCCCTATACTTTCGAGATCCCGATGGTCACTCGATCGAATATCTGACGATGCTGAAGAATGAACCAAGGCCTGAGCTCGGAATCGTCCCTTGGTCAGAGTGGCTTGCCCAAAGCAAACCATAGATCTCTATTTGGGTCAGAGCTAGGGTTTATTTTTGGCAATGATATAAACAGAATTAAGTAACACTTGGAACTTCATGCGGGTATGCCTAGTTTACATGCAACGTCTATGACTCGCCTTAAGAAATGCGAAATTCCTTTTTAGAATTAGAGAAACTTCTTTTGTTATTACAGGATCTAGCCCTTTTTAAAATCGTGCTAACATATAGAATCCAAACATGCACACTTTCTGTACATCTTTATAAAAAACTATTATTTACTTGATCTGAAATCAATCATATGGTTTTAGTCTCAGAATGTTGAACGCATTTAAAAGATATTTATGTTAATGACATCCTCTATAATATACGACAAACAGATCAGACATGACCTCATCTGAATCAGCAATCTATATCTCTATAGATATAGAATGCTCAGGATTTATTCCTGCAGAATATAGTATGTTGAGCTTAGGAGCTTGTGTTGTAGGAAATGAGGACAATGAAAGTTGTACTTTCTATATCGAGATTCAACCTATTTCAGACAATTATGTAAAAGAAGCTTTAGAGATTGCAGGGTTTTCAATGCAAGAGCTCAAGGTGAAAGGTATACCACCTAAAGAAGCTATGGAGAAGTTTGCTGATTGGATTGCAAAAGTATCAGATGGCAAAAAGCCAGTATTTGTAGCATCACCTATAGCTTTCGATTGGTGCTTTGTCAACTATTATTTTCACAAATTCTTAGGTTGGAATCCATTTGGTATATCTGGAATTGATCTAAAGTCGGTTTGGCTTGGCAAAACTAATAGCAAATGGCATACACTTGCTATGGAAGATATTAAGACAAGGCTAGGCTTGGATCATATAGCTCATACACATAATGCATTAGAAGATGCTAAAGAGCAATCAATAATTTTCAGGAAGATGATAGAGTTTACTCCAGTACCGGAGCGGGAGTAGGTCAATAAAGCTTCTTTTCTTTTATCTTATTAATGTCTATCGTAGGCTTCTTTTTGAATTTTGCCAATTTGGAATATTACATATTCATAAGTAAAAGACTCATCGTGAGAGCAAACCCTACATCCAAGTAGACTAATCTAACATTAAGACCCTATCAAGATAATATTTACACCATGTTGAAATATGAGGTCGGTGATTCGCTATTGTTGATTCTCTGCCTTCATATTGGTGATGATCTGTTGTATCATTTGATTACAGCTGATAATATAATCCAAAATGAGTGTCAACTCTTCATCAGTATACTTAGAATAGAGGTTCCTACCTGCTTTTTTTATTGGATCAAAAATCGGGCTAAGCTTGACCATAGCTTTATCCAAGAGAGGGTTTATGAATACTAATCGTCTGTCGTTTGGGTCTCTTTTGCGTCTGACATAGCCTGCTTTTTCCAAACGGTCGACAACACCTGTGATCGCACCGGTGGAGAGACCCGTCTCATCAGCTAACTGACTCGCAGTCATAGGCATTCCTGCCCTGATGATAACGTCTAAGCATTTGTGGTCAGTTGGATTAAGTCCAAGACGTTCACCAATGAAATGATGGAAAATAACAGTCCGTGTGCTTAACTCACGTGACTGATCTTCAAGAGATTCTAACAATTCCAAGTGATTCAGTACCTTTTTGTTTTTATTGTCTAACATAATACAAATTATTACGTTAGAATATAAAAGGTTTACCCAAAAGATGTCTTAGATACAAGATCGTTTGCATCATAAACTATTTATAGTGTGAAATATAATACAACGTTGTGACATCAACAAAAATTAATAATAAGAAAATAGAACTGGTCTTTCCAAGACCAAAAAGAGAAATGGACGTATATCTGCCAAAGGTGAAAGGAGAGGAGTTTTTTCAAATATTTTCAACTGACGTCGATACAATTGCAGAATGGTTCAGCGGGTACGAAATTAATTCGATGGAGTTGAAGATCGATAGCATAATTGACTCTTCAGAAACAACCAAACTTTTAGTCGGTTCGAAGGGAGACAACGGACTGAGAGTGGTATTGAAGCCAAAACCAAAGATGAGTAGCGATAGCAATCAAACTCTTCCTGAAATCCAGCTGGATAGTAGACTAGGGTGTGAAGAAGGAAGATGGAAATAGTAAAAACGAATACAGCAGAAGAAAACATTAGGGTAGTCAGACAGGCTCTTGAGGCCGTTAATACAGGAGATACAAACAAGATCCATGAAGTCATAAGTCCGAAGTATTTCAATCATGAATCTCAAGTAGATCCGGTCAGATCAAAGCTTCGTGGACCAGAAGAATTCATAGATACAGTCAGGGCGCTGCGAAGTGCATTTGCTGATCTTCATTACAAAGAACAAGAGGCAATTGCCGCAGGTGATAAGGTTGCCTTGATAGTAAAGGTAAGTGGCAAACATACAGGAAACTTTTTTGTTATTCCTCCAACTGGAAATAGAATCTCCTACCAAGCAGTACACATCTTTAGAATCGATGATGATGGTATGATTGCAGAACACAAAGCAATTCGTGATGACCTTAGCCTTATGGTGCAACTAGGAGCAGCTGGTCCTGCGTCACCACAATATGAGGTTTTGTTTCGTGCATGGAAGGGATTGAAGAGCTAGCGAAGAAATACTACTGGTGTGAATAGCAACTATATGTTAAAACCTCGGTACACGGCTAGGTTACGGTGGAGATGATTCTGATTAGAACGGCGATGATGAAAGTCCCGGTGATGAAGTTGACAATCTCTAAGCGTGGTTCGACTACTCATATAGACTAAAAGAAGACTATTGTTGAGCTTAGAGGCTATAAACAATCATGTACAAGTCATCTTCTACTTCAAGATCTGCTGATGAAGCTGCAATTCGTGCTCTCTACCAGCAATTGATGAATGGCTGGAACAAAGGTAGTGGTGAAGCCTTTGCCGCTCCATTTGCAGAGGACGGTGATCTCGTTGGCACGGATGGCACCCACCTCAAAGGGCGTCAAGAAATCATTTCTTTTAATCAGCAGCTCTTTGACACATACGTTAAAGGCAGCCGTTTGGTTGGAAAGGTCAGAAGTGTACGAGCTACGAAGGTTAATGAAATAAAGTTGAGTGTTCCATCACGAAAAATGAGTTTTTGGTAGTAATCAATTCTTAAGTTCTTGGGCCCTTAATTTTCAAAAAACAGCGTAGCTTCAACCAGTGTGGTTCAATAGAACCCAAAAAATATGAGGAAAGACAGGTCACATTAGACCTATCTATCTATAAGTTATGAAAAGCAGCCTGTCCTTTTACTCAAATAAGTTAGTATTCTCAACTTTATTACCTATCCAGAATCTGATATACAATGTACATAATGATTACCATACGCCAAGATTTAGATGTAATTACATCAATATTGTGCGAGACTTTCGATATTCCCTCATTTAAAAGAAACTATGATGTTGCATTTGGACAGATTGCTAATATCCTATGCCGTTATGGAATAATTGAAAATCCAAGGAATTTACGCTTTAGATTTACTCTGTGTATGCAAGAGTTTTTTGATTCTATTCCTCAGGATCAATGGAAGATCAAGGATCCTGCTTTTGTCAAACAATCTGAAGAGATTGCAATTACAAAATTTAAAGAATGGATAATAGAACAGATTACATGATTCTTGGAATAGAATCGTAAAGTTCTTCGACGTTT
>DATDLD010000190.1:0-4426 GCA_036519475.1 Candidatus Nitrosopolaris sp.
GTACTCTTGATTTTTTTCAAAAATGCAATCTTATTTTTATACATTATTCCAAGATAAAGCAATGAGGATCCGACAAAGCTTGGAATAGTTGCACCAATAGCTGGCCACTGAGGGATGTAAATGGGAGATAGTGAAGATAAAAGGTAGTATAGTAATGCACCAAATACCCATGAAATGATAGCAGGGAACCCAAATCTTAAAACACCTTTGCCGTACGTCATATTCTCCGTATACTTGCGATGCTTCACAATATAATAGTCTGAAAGAAGTACTCCAAATAATGGTACGAATACTGCACCGATCAAAAGAATGAATGTTTCGTACTCTGAGACAGGGACTAAGGTTGCAAGAATAGTGCTAACGACCGTAAATGCAATTATCAAATAGCGTTGATCAATATTATGAACAATATTTTGAGCAGATAGAGCAGCAGAATAGACATCAGCAAATGCATTATCTGCCTCGTCAGTAAGAAGTACCAGCAGAAGAAATCCGAAGAATATTGATTGTATTGCGGTAATTATTGCAATGAGATCAGAATTACCAAGAAGCACTCCTGCAAAATAAAACAATATATTGGTTACCGCAAAACCTACAAAGGTACCATTAAAAGCATTCTTGCTGTCCTTTGCAAATCTGTTGTAATCAGATGCAAGAGGCATCCATGATATCGGCATAGCTATAACAATATCAAGCGCCAAGAAGAAGGACATCCCATTGCCATGGGATAAAACCAATTTTGAAAGGTTTCCAGACATTACAAGATGAATTATAATTATGGCTGTGGAAACATATACTATCCATATAGAAAACTTTGCAATCCACTTTTTTATTACGGCAAGTGGTCCAGCGATGCCAAGGAGAGCCACAAAAGAGCCTATAATCAATGTCCAAAAATGATATGGAACGATGCCGCCCGTCAACATTTCTGCAGCTCTTGACATTATCATGATTTCAAATATTGTCCATCCAATGAGTTGCATTACGTTTAGTGCAGCTGGAATATATGACCCCTGAATACCAAAGGCCGGCCTCATGCTTACCAAGGATGGTATTGCATGATCGCTTCCAATCTTTCCTGCGCAGGCAAGGAGGAAGGAGCCTATAATAGATCCAATTATTATTGCAAAAATAGCATCAACATAACTGGCAGAAGCAAGAAATGACCCAGCAGAGAAAACGAGCAGTCCTACTCCAAGACTTGACCATAGTATAAAATATTCCCTTCCTTTCAGTATTCTGAGTTTTGAAGGAACAGGCTCGATCCCCCATTGGGGTGGAGTTCTTATTGATACCATTTCAGGCCTTCGCTCCAAAAAGACAAAGGAGATCTAGGTTGTTATAATATATGGAGATAGCTGAAGGGCTATTATTATTTATGATTGTATGGAAGCAAGACAAGAAAATGTGCACTTATGCTTTAAAACATCAAGGATTTAAAGGCTTACCACCAATACCAACTAGCACAATCACCGCCTAAGTTAACACGATGGCTTTAAAATGTCTAATAATTGGACTCTAACAATAAAAAATGTAGAGGAAAAACCAGTTTTTTATCGCTTTATTTTGTCCAACCGTTTTGAAGCGTCATCCCAATTCACAACATTCCACCATGCATTGACGTAACTTGCTTTATCATTTTTGTATTGTAGATAGTAGGCATGTTCCCATACATCGCAGACTAGTAAAGGCACAGTACCAGGACCTATTAGCAAATTGTGTTTCTCTGCACCAAAGGTCAACAACTGATCGGATAGCGGATCGTAAGCAAGGATAGACCAGCCTATTCCTTCTACAGTTTTGGCAGCTTCTGTAAATTGAATCTTGAATGCATCATAACTTCCAAAGTCCTTGTTTACCATATCACCTAATGCACTACCTGGTTTTCCTCCGCCCCCACCAGCTTTCATGTTAGGCCAAAACATAGAATGTAACGCGTGTCCAGCATAGTGAAAGGACAGGTCTCTTTCAATAGCTTTAACATCTACACCTTGAAAGCTACTTTTTCTACCATTTTCTAATTTTTCAAGTGCGGTGTTTGCACCATTTACGTATGCCAGATGATGTTTATCGTGATGCAACGTCATGATTTCCTTTGAGATATGAGGTTCTAGTGCATCGTATGCATAAGGCAAGGAAGGTAATTCATATTTTTTCATTATCTCTTGATTTGGTGTTGGAAATTATTAACCTTTCTGCTATTACAAGATGCAAAATCAGGATTTTTAATTGTAGTCTATCATATAATAATAATAATGACTATAAATTTTGGAAGGATTGGTCATTTTCAAAGGATTATGTTTTTTTATTGAAGAATGATTATTGGAACAGTGGCTTCCTAATGGCTATCTCATGTCATTTCATACGAGTATCATAACAATTTGTAGGAAACATATTTATTTAAAACGTATTTGCTCTTTATTCAATACAATTATGGTAATCAATAAAGAGTTACTCCTTGCACGAAAGAAAATCTCTGACAAAAGACCAAAATTTGTGAGACAGGAGAGCTGGAGATACGACCGTTTAGCAGAGAGCTGGAGAAGACCTAAAGGAAAAGACAATAAAATGAGAAGGCAAGTATCTGGTGTACCACAAATTGTAAAGATTGGGTATCGCGGTCCTAGAGTATCTAGAGGTCTGCATCCATCAGGATATACAGATAATTTAATTTTCAATATCAACGATCTTATGAAATTAGATCCAAAGAAAGATGCTGCCCGAATGGGGCATACGGTAGGAAGAAGAAAAAGAGAGCAAATTGTCGCCAAGGCTACTAGTCTTGGTATTAAGGTGCTAAATGCTGGCAAGTTAGCTCATCCGAAGAAAGAAGATGAGGAAAAGAAGGAAGAACACGAGAATGAATTAACGGAGGAAAAAGCTTAATGGTGGTAAATATACGGAAAAAAAGAGAATTAATTGGAAGAATTTTAGGCGTGGGCGCCAATAGAATAAGATTTGAGCCCGACAAACTGGATGATGTTGCTGATTCTATTACCAGGGAAAATATACGTTCTTTGATAAAGAATGGATCTATTTGGACAACGAAGATTAAAGGTACATCTAGGGGACGTGCTGAAGCTAAACGAGTCATCAGACGAAAGCATGGAACAGGAGTAGGTTCCAAGAAAGGGAAAAAGACAGCGAGAACTGGAAAGAAAGAATTGTACGTAGCTAAGGTAAGGTCAATGAGATATCATCTAAAGGTACAAAAGGATAGGAACGACATAAATCGAGAGATATATTGGTCACTTTACAAAAAGGTTAATGGAGGGCAGGTCAGGTCATTGGCTCATCTGCGAGATCTTGTAAAACAGTCAAAGTCACGCTAGCGTCCTACTTATTTTTTAACTTTTTTTGAAGATATTCTGTGCACCAACCTCCCTTCTTAGCAGTTTAATTTTCATTGCAGTTCTAAAAGCGTATCCCAGACTACCATTAGAATCTATAGCACTACGACAGGGAACCACTGCTGGATTTGGGCGACCAGAGGCTTTTGAAATGCCATATGTCGACATGTAACCTTTAGGAATGGTCATTCCATGATATAATCCGATTTTACCAAAGATCCAATTTTATAATACAAATAGGATGTTATCCGTAGCATCTATTTCTCGCAAGCCTTATCAAAAATACCAGTGTCCATATAGGCGTTTGTTAGGTATAATGTATCACTATCTAATTATTAACAAATCCTCTAAACGTCTTAAAAGACATTATGTTATAGATATAAACATATTGAACACAATTATAGGAATCACACATAGTCAATGTACTCACCAGTGTATAAGATGCGGTAAATTATATGAATGTGGCAACCTTGATACTTGTGGAAGTCGGTTCCAACGAGGAAAATGTTCAGTATGCTCTTAAATTGTTAGTTCTAGATCGAAGCTTACAGAGTAGGCAATTCATAAGGTAGCTTGATATCTTGTAAAAAGTGAAATGAAAATTAGCCTCATAGGCATAGGAGACTTACTTTAAGAAAATATTTCAATGATTCTAAACGTCATGCATTTTTGATCGAATATTATCATGACAACATAATATTACAAAAACAAAAATTTTGATAACATTTAATGCTAACAGCGTTTCGTATTACCATATTCATTAGCTTAAATACGAAAAGTAAGAATCAATGTAACTTAAATGGTGGCTTTTATCTTCAAAGTTAGGACACATTTATTTGGCACTTCTTATGAATAATTATCCAAAATACATTCTCCCAACTAGTCTGAATCGCACCGATCTAAGTAACTCCTTCATTGTAATTCTACTAATTATAGGTGCTATAATACAAAATACTCAGCTTCAGGATGGTGTACTATAATAGCTGCAGTCGATTGGTCAGGTATGATCTGACCTGCCTCCGTTAATCTCATCCCTGATTTTGTTGGGTCTAATATTTTCCAAACTAAATGATGTT
>DATDLD010000191.1:0-6220 GCA_036519475.1 Candidatus Nitrosopolaris sp.
TTGATGGCTGACCTATTACTTTATCGAGTGAAATCGTCAAACTTTCCACATCGAAATGACGGAATTGCTTTTTTCAGACTGCAAGTTTAAGGTCATCATTTGCAAATCATGCTCTAGCTTGGATTTGATAGATAAATGGGAGCTCTCGATAATGTGCTCCTCTATTGAGACATCTTTTATAGTTATCTCGCATATATTACAGCGGATTCTCTGTTTTCCCACTGTCCTTTTCAGTTCACTCACGTGTTACTTGTATAAAGACCTATGATATAGGAGCGCTTCGCACATAACTTTACACTTACGAGCGTTACTCGTATAACGCCATCGATAGAAAGAAGATAATAAAAACATTCAAAAGCCCCTACTGATTAATCCAGTTGTTATCAATTAGCGAGGGGTGAACTTGACTTCAACAAGGAAGGAGCTAAAACAAAAAGAGAATCAAGAGCGCTTGGCCAACGCAACGGCGTCTTTAGATTCTATAACAAGCAACAGCAATATTCAAAGAAATATCAGAAACATGGTAAAAGAAGTATACATTACATTAAAAGATGAAAAAAGCGGAAGTATTTCCGTGAGAGCCGCGAACGCCATCAGCATGCTGGATACAATAACGCAAAATCCACAAATGCAATCTCATATAAGGACAATGCTTTGGCAGGTAGTTTCGAGCCTAGAGAGCATAAGGGAATAGAACAGAAAATCTACGGGACGTCTGTATTTTTCACAGGTTTCAAGGGAGGCGGTAGTTTCTCTAGTTTGTGATTGGGATTAGCTAGGTAGTGTCTGGAGGCACCTTCTCCACTAAGTACAATATTGCAATTAACACATCTATATCGTATTGCCAAGTCTAGCTCCCTTTTTATAATGTATACATGGCTAAAAAGTCTATGGAAACAAGCCTGAGGATAAGGTCATCGTAATCTAACAATTTCTCGATGGTCAGGCACGCTAGTTCTTATTCTTGACCGATAATATATCGCGCTGGCAATATTTTCTGACTTTGACCTTTCACCGTGGTTTACTAGCACTCGCTTAGGTCTTATTCTTGAAACAAAGCTCAGAATCTGATTAAAATCGCTATGTCCACTAAAACCATCAATCTTCTGCGTTTGGCACTTAATAGGTATGACCTTAACTTTGCCAGTCTTATCCAACATACTTACTTCATTCATTGTACCGTCTATAACACGCCTACCTAATGTTCCGTTGATTTGATAAGAGACAAACATGATCTTGTTCTTTTGGGAAGGAGCTATGTCCTTGAAATATTCAACAGAGGGCCCCCCCTCTAACATACCCGACGTAGCCATTATAATAGAGGGATGCTCATCCTTCAATACTTCGTCCCTTTTTCCTATACCGTTCACCAGCGTAAAGTACTCCGACTGAAATGGGTTGCTGCCGTGTGAAACTGACCTTCGAACATTGTATCCTAGATAATGAGCATAGGACATGTGTATCGCACTTGCTTCTGAAATCATTCCTTCTATATAAATAGGTGATTCGATCAGACGCCCTTCCTTCATCTCCTTGTCTATTACAAGCATAATTTCCTGAGCCCTTCCTACAGCAGGCACCGGGATCAACACTTTTCCACCTTCGAGAAGGGTTTGGTTAATACTTTCAGTGAAAGTTCGATATACCACCGACTGGTCTGGCATTACATCAGTATTATTACCATACGTACTCTCCGTTATCAGTGTTTCTACCCTTGGATAATCCGATAATGCACTGTCCAAAAGTTGGGTTCTTGCGTACTTGTAATCGCCAGAATAAAGAATATTATGGACACCGGAAATATTGAGGTGAACTGTCGCACTTCCCATGATATGTCCAGCATTGTTCAAGGTAATGGTAATATCGGGCGAAATATCAGTCGGTTTACCGTACGGTAGTGTGATGCAATGCTTGATAACCTCATTGATATCCCTCGTTTCATAAGGTAAGTAAGTACCGTTACTTTTTGCAACCTTAACTGAATCTAATTGAAGTAAAGTCATCAAGGGTAAAGTTGGTTCAGTACAATAGACCGGTCCCTTATATCCAAATTTGAATAGAACAGGCAAAAAGCCTTGATGATCGATATGAGCGTGGCTTATAATAACTGCATCTAGATCATCTATGTTGAAATTGAACCAGTCCAGACGGGGATATGCATCCAATCCGGGGTTCTCACCAGGATTTATACCACAATCTAGCATAACCTTGCTCTCGGCAGTCATGACAATAAAGCATGATCTTCCGACTTGCTTGACGCCGCCAAGGCAGAAAAGCATGACATCTTTGCTGGTCATAAAGGACTGCGGTATTGCGTCGCTAATTTCTGGCATAGCAGTGGTTATATCCTTGTGATAACTACCTTGGATCTCTTCTGCGTTTAACTTAGTGCTTTTACTGTTTTTATTAGTTATTATAAGCGGAGTCCTGAAGATTCTGTTCCCAAGTTGCTGAAAAAATAATGTTCTCTCTTTTGCAGAATTTTTCAGAGTTGAATGAATGGTACTGATGCTACTTGACGGGATATGTGGAGATAGTCTGGTGTGAGCAATCCAGCCTGTACTGTCAGCTATTTCGATGACTAATTCAGGAGTTATCGCTTCTGGTTTGTTAACTTCCAAGATGACTTCGCCAGTCGCATCATCGCAAAACACCGCAGACACAACAACTTCCTTTGGTAGTAGTTTCGCAACCGTCAATCTTGTCTGCTCTTCAGGTAATCTAATAGAGGGATCTGTTTTAATGACAAACCTTTTTTTTAGTGTCCTAGATAGCGACGATAAATGTAACGTTAGTTCTGTGAGTGCAAATTTTGGATTCTTGGAATATAAGGCGATGTTTGGGCCCTCAAACCTAGCTATTGATACTTGGGATTCCGGTGGAATAGATCGTAGTACGGTTTTAGCAACCACTCCCTCGCTATCACTTGTTAATTTAGTCGTGAAATGATTCCCATGTTCTGTTTCCTGTCGTTCGGCACGAATGCTAGACGATAATTTTCTTCTCTTGTATTCATCCTTAGGAACTATTTCCGTTGGCCCCTCTTCATGGAACTCATTTTCTAATTTTTCGTGCTCTTCCATTCTTAATCTTATCCACCTACCCCTGTGATTCTTTTAGCCTCCCCGCGTAAGAAACGCGCCAAATCGCCGCAGAAATATAATATATTATAGGGGAATAGAGCCTATTAGACGGAACCTATATATTAATATATTTTGTGTCAACCGAATGATACCTTGCTTTGGTATAAATCGAATAGAAATTCAACTTCAATGGCTTATGTGGAAGGCTAAAAACACTCTAAAGCTAACCTATATGGAAAGGTAACTATCACGTAATCGATGCAACAGAAGGTCTACCTTGAAGTTTTTGATATCTCAACTCGCTCTCTGACCTGGTATAGCACATCACCGTGAAATAACACCGCATGTTACTATATAGGATCTTTCGATTAGAATCAGAATTTTATCTGAACTTCAGTACCACATCATTCGTAGATGGTGACGAGAATAGATTCAAAGATTTGACACAATCATGTGACGTGATTTTGACAGCTGTGATTTTGTAAGCATTAGAGTCTAGGTATGTAATTCATTAAAAAGATCCGCTTACAGATCCAGGCTATGGGTTTTGTGATTTAAGAATTCGTTGATACTCCAAGTAGCATCAGTTATGTTCCTTGAACCGTCTGAACAGCTAATGACTCTGCTACCTAACCAGAAAGTGTATAATTATGAACCAATAAATAAGACAACTCCTCGTAACGCCATAGGTTAGGGCGATAAATTTACTGCTCAAGGTAGGAATATCAAGTGGTGTTTGAATTATACGTCGACTACTCCTTCGGCAACTTACTTTTGTTAGTACAAATTTAAATGTGAAGATTATTTCATCTGCAATTCAAGCTGTAGATGTCAAGTCCGATAAGAGGCGAACTCTACTTCACGGAGTTTATACTCACATTTCGGATATTTGAGAATTAATTGCAGACTGATGTTGAAATACAGAAAGTCATCAGTCTGCAATAAGTTTTGCGTAATTAGTGGGTAACAAGTCATTTAAACAAATATACTTATAAGGGCTAGCGAAACTTCCCCTATTTCTTTTTTACTTCTAAATTTGACTTAGATTTCTACTATCTATTTTTTCTAAGATTGAGTTAGACTTTGCATTACTATGACGTCTGTTATCTCAATCTAGATATAACCTCTAAAATGCGTCGAAGAAAAATCCTGGCTAACCAACCGAATATGATAGTGACATTTCTTCCAGGCCCTGCTTATCGCTCTGTATAGTCATCTCATGTTGTAGATCAGCAGAATCTTTCCTATCTTATTACCCAAGGTAGAACCAGGGACATGACAACTATGCTAGTCATAATAATAGTAAGAAGTAGTGATGCATTCTTCACTTTTTTAGTCCTGGAACTTAACTTCGTTTCGATTAAAGAGTTATACAACTGTCCCCCGTCTAGAGGACCAATCGGAAGTGCATTGAATATACCGACGTTAAAATTAATGAACCATAACCAGAAAAGTAAATTCGAAAATATCGGAAAACTCGGACCAAGAATGCTTGAATCATATTTTGGAGCCATTAAATCAGAGTAAGGGACCGAGCCCTGCGCCATGGTTGGAGGAAGAAGTAGTGCTATGGGATTGGAACCGAAGGCAGTCTTATACCTTGTTAATACTAGAACAGGATCGCTACCGACGCTAGTTATGGTTACTCCCAGTATACCCCGATTTGCTTCCACAGACTTAGGTAGACTTACTATGCGAGTAATTCGATTGCTATCTGTGTCCTTCCAAGAAATGCTCACATCAGTACCTAAATTGGATCGTAGTAGTTTGCTTAAATCTTCTACTGCACGGATTTTTTGGTTGTCTATGGATTCAATGATGGATCCTTTTGATAATCCTATCGAACTTGCTATTGAATTATCGCCTATACCCATAACTCTGACACCGTATTGTGGTTCTCCCATTATTGGAAAAGGGGTAAGAGTAGATACGATAATATAAAGGATCACGAGTGAAACCGCAGCTAAAATCATATTATTTAAAGGCCCTGCTGTCAGAATCGCACTCTTAATCTTCAAAGGCGTCTTAGCCAGCTCTTCTCTTTCAATATTCACGAAGGCACCAATAGGAATACCTAGAATAAGAACTATCCCCGTCGATTCTACCTTGATGTTATAGACCCTGGCTACTATTCCATGTCCCGCTTCGTGTACAATAATAGTAATCACCAATGCAAGCCAACCGTAGGTCCATGGAAGATAAGGATTTAAACCTGGAATAAGAAGGTTTGATTGTGGACCAACATCACGCACTCCTGCTCTTGCAGCTCCGTTGGAAAACATAACCATTAGGGATCCGACTATGAGGAATATTGCTAGGATTGTGATTATCGGCATTAGGTATGTGTTGAATTTGGCATAAATTCTCGCTGCCCTGCTCTTGGCAATCATATCAAAAAAGTTCAGACCAAAAGGTGTATGAATTAGTATAAGGGGAAACTTAACTTCTGCACGAACTCTATTTCTGTTTTGCTGCTCCAACTCCTTAAGATAGTACTTAAACAGTATTTAAATTGAATCATCTATCGTACTGCACATCACCTCGGTTAGAATTTCTGCAAACAACGATATATTGCGTTGTTTAAAATGATCCTTTAGAAGTGATTTGAAGCTCAGCTGACACAAGATCTCGAATTAAAATGAAGATTGCTCTCTATTTGGACCTGGACATTTTCTCGAACTCAAATTCCGATATCTTAATTTTTCCCATACTCCCTCTCAGAGTGCATAGGGTATCAAGTATACTGTCACTCGTTATTCCCGAAATATTAGTCACAACTTGTGGCATCTTCTTTATTGGCACATCAAATGACGCAAACGCAAATACACTGGCCCTTAAAGGATTTTGTTGCCTTTGGTTAAACCTATGGTCCTTTAGATCGTCAAAAGTGAGATAAACACGCGACTGAACCTAGAGCTTCAATCCTTGAACCTAAACAAGTATCAAACAAGAATTTATGAACGTTACAAATAGTTTTCTGAAAGTTGCTATCAAATCTCTTGTACGACCTTGGCAGTGATCCAAGCTCAAAGTAAACTTTATCAACGTGAATGTTCATATTATTCGACGAAATATCTATTAAACATAGGTCGATTTATGTTAACTTGTGTCTGCTGAAGAGAGCAAATACGAAGACG
>DATDLD010000192.1:0-32582 GCA_036519475.1 Candidatus Nitrosopolaris sp.
GCGAAAATTTGGATAAGTTTGTATCGGGACCTTAAAGGAAAAAGATATATCATCTTTGTACAAAGATGGTGTTAGCGGGGTGGGGAAGCCAGATCTCTAACGAGGCTAGGTGATCCCGGCGGGCTCATAACCCGCAGAGCGGTTACCATGTTTGCTTCAAGCATATGGCTGTAAGTTCAAATCAACCCCCCGCTATCGAATTTACACCCCAATAAGATCTTTAGTTTAATTAGGGTTGGACAAAAACCATTTATCAAATAACTTCGTAGCCATGTACGATGTCTTTTCCATCCCATATCTATGGAAGGGTTTTGTTAAATGTCTATGAGATCTAGGTGTCGCAAGGTACAAACCTCTATTAATGCTTCTTTGCTTTGGGATCCACATCTTCGTTTCACAACGCTCATGATTCTCACATTTGTCACACTCAAAGCCCTGGTTTTTTCCTTTTGACTTCATCCGTCTTTTGCAATGATTACAGAACGGATTAGATACTTGGTAGACTTTTGCAAGCTTTAAGATAGAAAGATATTCTATATTCAAAACTTTCTGATGTTTTGATGTTGCTTTTCTAACACCAACCCCAATCTGAATAACATCTTCTCTTTCTAGTTTGGAAGCTATCTTTGTCAGGTCTGTAGGCTCGTATACGGCAACTTTTGAAATGGAGCCTTCAAAATCATCAACACTAAACATAACATGCCCGCCTTCGATAGAATAAGGGTTCGTATTGACCCTGCAAATAACATGACCGGCTGTGTAACTCTTTATCTCCAATAGGCTTAGTAAATGCTTCAAATGCATATTTGTTCCTTGGTTCGAGCGAAAGACCATATAACCATCCAAGTCTTCATGAGTTTGAAGTCTTCGTAACGATGATACTACCACTTCTGGACTTTCTCCTCTTATACCGCAGAAGACAGGATCGGGTCCATGAGGAGTTATTAGTACTCGTTTATGATTATAATCATAATTATTGAAAGTCTTTGGAAATGTGTCTTTATTATATTCTATCACCTTGGACTTGTCCACTATTCTCGCAGTTCCGTAATGTTCTTCTTTTCTATACGCTATAGCTTCATAGGTATGGTCAGCTTCTAATAAACAGCCAATTGCTGCCAGTGAACCTACCAAACCTTGTCCATTCCCAAGGGTGAAATATTTAAATCCATTTTGTTTTGCAATTTTTTCAGCCTTCTGTCGGCTTAAAACATCGAACATTGCAGCCATGCTGAATTCTTTTACCTCATCTGGTACTGAAAGCCCTTCGAACATTGCAAGTCCGGGATTTGCACCAGCGCCTACAGCCGAGCTTTCTATTAAGCACTGCTTTATATATTCACTTATTTTACCCTGTTTTTTAGTCTTGATTCTTAGACAAATAGCACCGTTTCCTCTGGTCTTCCAAGGTATGTTTGGGTTCAGTCGGATTAGCAGCGGATAATCTATGAACTCTGCAATATTATTTTTAATTAAATAATTCGTGATCTTGAATGCCAAGTGGGTAGTGCATCTACCCTGTCGTGAATCGGTATCGTCAAACGCAATATGCATGATGTTTTCGGGATCGTCATTGGATGCCAATTTTGCAGTACTCTAACATAGGAAATATTGTCAAATAATATTTTCTATCAATATGTAAATCCGAATTTATACAATCCTCACTAACCCTTTTCTTTATATCAAAAAAAACTTTCTCAGTTTGTATATCTTGATGAAGAAACATAAGTAGGAGAGGTAACACTTTCTGTGTATCTCTATTGTAGTAGCAATAATTCTGGCTAAACAAGCTAATAAGCACTAGACACATTAAATTTCGTGACGATCTCTAGTAGCATTGCATTTGATTAATTTATGGGCTATGTTTGCATGTAAACATAATAAGTGAAAAGATTAGCAGTAGGAAAGCCCCACGTAATGAACTATGCAAGTACTTTAAAGCTTACTGCGAGTTCAATCTGCATGATCTTCTGGAACTACAATGACTTGAACAGATACCTTTATCGAAAAACTAATTATTTGATAACCTTTTGAGATATATGATGTCTAAGGAACATCAAAGACCAATTTGGGTAAGTTAGAATTATAAAAATATACTATTTAGGTTTGGTTTAGACGAAATCATTACGACCTAAGAGCAATAGTCAAGATCTTGAAAGGCATAATAATTGACCTTTAATACTTAGTATTTCTATCCCCTACTCCTTGTGCGGTTTTCACCCTTCAATGACCTACCCTTTTCACAAAAGATCTAATCACTAATCGCTGAACCAAGTTGTATAAAATTTTTGAAAAACCAGATTTATTTTGTCTAGGCATTCTGACTTTATGGGGACGGAAAATTCTTTACAAAGTAGCTATTTTCTTTTTAGGAGTACGAGCCACAGCTCAGCCTACTTTCTGTGATTTCTGGCTTTTTGTAGCAATTAGTTTATTTCTGTCCTTTGAATTGATAAGACAGGAATCAGATGGATATTAGGATATTACCAGATCTAAACTTTGAAAAACGAAATGGCTTGCTTCCCGTGGTTGTGCAGGACAGGAACACAAAGGATATTCTTATGCTCGGCTATGTAAATCTAGATGCTTTAAATAATACCATAAAAACGGGAAACGCCTGGTTCTGGAGCACTTCTCGTCATCGACTATGGATGAAGGGCGAAGAGTCTGGGAATGTTCAACCTGTGAAAGACATTTTGGTAGATTGTGATTTAGATGCGTTGGTGTATTGTGTAGATTCAGACAAACCTTCCTGTCATACTGGTAAACGCTCGTGTTTTCATAACTCGTTAGAAAAAAAATAATTCAATAAATTTTATATGTTTGTTGTTCTTTTGCCATATATTATAGCAATTAGATAGTTAATTTCTAATTCTTTTGGAGCAAAAAAATATAGTAATACTAAACTTCCATTCAGTCAACCTTATGTATCACATTCCTTGATAATTGATAGTCGGATTATGGGTATTATACAATCTTTAAAGTGCAGAGAATGTGGCAAGGAATATGAACCTCGATTCCAATACATATGTATAGAATGTTTTGGTCCCCTCGATGTTGTATACAGCTTTCCTTCTAATTTAAAAAATACTACCTTTGCGTCAAGGGAGAAGACCTATTGGCGTTATTTTGAACTCTTGCCTATAGCTGATAAAAAGAACATAGTAAGCCTGAATGCCGGTCTTACTCCTTTGCAACTTAGTGATAGGTTAGGCACTGCAATTGGTGGTATGAGGAATCTTTATATTAAAAATGATTCGGTTAACCCTACCTTCTCATTCAAGGATAGACCTGCAGGGGTGGCTGTATCAAGAGCGAAAGAAACTAAATTGAAAGCAGTCGGCTGTGCATCCACTGGTAATCTAGCCTCTGCAACTGCTGCGCATGCTGCGAAAGCGGATTTGCCATGTTATATTTTCGCCCCTTCTGATATCGAAAATGTAAAGATAGCTCAAGCATTGTCGTACGGCGCTGAATTTGTAGCCGTAGATGGTACCTATGACGATGCTAATCGGGTTGCATCCATCATTGGTGACTCTAAGGGCATCGGCGTTGTTAATATCAATATGCGGCCCTATTATGTAGAAGGTTCAAAGACACTTGCGTATGAAGTAGCCGAGCAGTTAAATTGGCAAGTTCCTGATAATATAATAGTTCCAGTTGGCAGTGGAGCAATGTTAAATGCGATATGCAAGGGATTTGAAGAGTTACATGAGCTTGGATTAATTGATAGTTTATCAAATATGAAGATTACTGCCGCTCAGCCCCACGGTTGTGCTCCTATAGTTAATGCTTTCAAGAGAAAAAGTCCCGAAGTAATTCCAATAGAGAAACCAGATACTATTGCTAAAAGCCTTGCGATAGGAGATCCTGGAGATGGTTCGTATGTATTGAAGAGACTAAATCAATACAACGGTATTGCAGAGGAGGCTAACAATGAGGAAATTGTTGATGGAATACTAATGCTTGCAAAGACAGAAGGCATATTTACAGAGCCAGCAGGGGGACTAGCTGTAGCGGTACTTCGAAAACTAGTCGAAGAGGGCGATATAGACAGAGATGAAAAGGTCGTTTGTTATATCACAGGAAATGGACTCAAGTCTACAGAGGCAATTATAAGTATGCTACCAAAACTTAACGCCGTGAAGCCAGATGTACCAACAGTGTCAGCGATGATCAGATGATATTATTTAGTATGTATGGTAATAAACAAAAGAATGGCTAAAGTTGAATTTCTGATCCCATCGGTGTTAAACAAAGGCACTGGAGAGAAAAAGATCTCATTAGAAGCAAATGATTTGGAGGATGCCTTCGCCAAAATTTCTGATCAAATGGGCGAAGATTTCAAACGGAGAGTTTTTGACGTTAACGGCAAGCCACGCTCACTCATAAACATCTACATCAATGGAAAAAATATGCGATTTAGCAGTGATGGTATGGCAACGCCGCTTACAGACGGCGACTCTGTTTATATATTACCGGCAGTAGCTGGAGGGGCCGAGCTAACGAGTGAAGATATGCAACGCTACTCCAGACAGATAATGCTTGAAGAAATCGGGTTTGAGGGAATGGAGAAAATGCGTGGAGCTAAGGTATGTGTTGTTGGAGTAGGGGGAATTGGAAATCCTGTTGTAACACAATTGTCGGCTATGGGAATCGGAAAATTAAAAATAGTGGATAGAGATGTTGTCGAAATTTCAAATCTGCACAGACAACATCTCTACAGCCAAGATGACATTGGTAAAGTAAAGGTAGAAGTGGCAGCAGAAAGACTAAGAAAGATTAATCCTGCAGTTGAAATTGATGCAGTTCCGCTCTCTGTTACTAAATATACTGCAGAGAGCATTGTCAATGGAATGGATGTCATTATTGATGCGCTTGATAGCGTTGACGCCAGGTACGCCTTAAATGATGCTTGCATACAGAACGGTATTCCGCTTATTTATTCTGGAGCTCTAGGAACGATAGGCTCAATCTCTACTATCTTACCTCATAAATCAGCATGTTTGCGTTGTATGTTTCCTGCCTTATCTGACGATGATATGCCAACATGCAGTACTGAGGGCATCCACCCATCGATACTGTATTTGGTTGCCGGAATCCAGGTCTCTGAGGCAATAAAGATTATCACAGGGCAGCAGCCTACATTGATAAACAAAATGCTTTATGTCGACTTAAATGAACTTTCATTTGAAAAGATCCAGATGTATAAGCATGAAGAATGTACTTCATGTGGAACGAAAATCGTGAAAGAGGTCCTTGAAAAGAAGAAACTGATTGTTGAAGAGTTATGCGGAAGAGATAGAGGTAGGAGAACATATACTGTGACTCCATCAGAAATAATTTCACCTATCAATTTGGCATCAATTGCGAAGAATGCAGAGCTGCTAGGTTATCAGATTACGACTAGAGGAAAGTTGGGAATAACTGCAATAGGTAATGATTCTAGTAAGCTATACGTAAGCTTTCTAACCAGTGGTGTCGCTACAATAGTAGGTGCTCAAGACACAAAAGATGCTCTGTCAATTTACAGTACTTTTGCAAAGGGGATAGGCACACCAAATCGTTCGGTCTAGGCAAGTTGGATGCCCGGAGACGCATTCGACAACAGAATAATGTCCGCAGTTATATTTAACAAAAATGCTGGAGTGATAAAATCTGCTATTACTTGCTACTATATGGAGCCTTCCAATAGTTTTGCATTCATCTGAGATCCGTCATCACAATTATGCTTAATATAGTGTCATCAGGTAGTGTTTTTATAATCCCAATATAGTTGATATATTTTTGGCCACCTCGCTAGAGGATAGCTGAGAATTTAATTCCTTAATTGTCACCACATATTCCTCTCGTTGCCTATTGTCATTTTCACGACGAAGGATTAGCTCACCTTTTACAGGACTTTTTTCATTCAACTTTTGTATTTGTGGAGCGAATGCTGCAGCAATTGATTCCAAAAATGATACAACCAAGTCTTCAGAGTATGACTGCCCTAAGGGAGAGGTGTTATTGACTATTGCATCGCTATCCCCTACCTTTATGAAGTTTAATTTGCCAATTCTAGCTGTTATATCTGGATTTACAAAGTTATTTATTCTTTTTGCCAGCTTTTCGCATAGATCGAAGATTTTTTTATAGTCTATTATCTGTAAAAATCCACCTTGTAGAAGGTCTAGGTCTGGCTTTTCTTGCGCAAGATATTCGATTCTTGACAATTTTCGTTCAGTATCTGTTGCATCACCATAATCATCTCTATTATTGGAAGATAAAGTACCCGAACGATATTCAATCTTTATAACCTTATCACTTAGCTTACAGGCGTCAGCTGCAAGAATCAGAGATAAAGTCCTGCCAGTAAATATTGCAGAGACTACAAAGTAATTTTCAGCGGCAACAAATTCTGGCTCTTTTTCAATATGGCCATGGTTTTCATCTGATCCTGGAGAGACGAATCTGAATGATCTCTTCAATTTCTGAGAGATTGGCGTTTTGAAACCTATTGGAATAGGCAAACTCTCTATATCGAAATCAGAAACCTTCATCCTATGATTCCAAAAATCTATAGATGAGATATCGATCGAGAACGAGTATGAGAGTGAACGTGCAGCTATAATATCATCTTCGCCGTCTGAGGAATTATGACTACTCCCTGGCTTTAGTAGGATGCTACTTAAGCGAGATATTTCATAGCCGTCGCGCCCATCATTGTGGATAGTAGCAATGATAGTGGTAGAAGTATTTGAGGTAAGTCTATGCGGTAAATTATAGTGATCCTTACCTAACCAACTTTGTAGAAGAGTTATTGCATTCTTATAAGAATCTGTTATTTTTAATCTTAAATAATTTTGATATTCCTGTGAATCTCTTGAATATTCTTTTTCAGCATCATGGAGAAGATGATTCAATGTTTCCTTAGTTTGGGAAAAAAAACTAACCTCAGCTGATGCAGGAAATATTTTAGGGATAATTCTTTCATGGTATTCTCTAAAAAAAGAGTCTAGAGTTGATTCAGCAGTACCTCTCAAATTTTCAATCTTTAAAATCATTTCTTCGTGTAATAGTGCAGCATTTTTTAGCAAGAAGCGTAGCTTGTCAGCGTTCTTGTGTATCTGGATAACGTTGCTCGAAATAGAAACGAAGTCTTTAGTCATGTAAATAAAATTCTTGTTTTCATCAAATAACGAATAATCGCCAAAAAGATATCGTCCTTCTTCTACATCGGTTCTGAAGCGAAAATTTCGGCATATCTTATCTTTATCCTCTATTGGCATATTTTGCATCTATCCATGTTTATCTATATGAATTAAACTGTGCTAGAACTTTGTGTAAGCTTTATTTTTTCCGTATTAATCGAGTAGTAGAAACGTAAGCATTATGGTGGAAGAGATGAGAGCTGCGTCATTAATTAGTTAGTACGAATTGAACTTCCATGATATTTGGTTCTGTAATAGCGTATCTTTAGCTTCGGATTTTAAAGATCTGGTCAGAAACTATACTTTATTTGAATTAAGTAGCCCATAAAATAAAGTGCACTAAATGTGAGTATTTTGCACATGTATCACGCTAAGAAATCGATGTATAGTTGTTACGTAATTCGACCCGGAACCTTTTTACGTTGATTGAACAAATACTCTGGATTTGTTCACACACCTCACCTCACTGGCACAGGAAGGAAAGAATTCTCTTTTCCGATTTGTCAGATCACCACAGTTATCGTACGCTAACATGCAGGGTTAAATTTGATTTCCCAAAGAGCTGCGGTACTTGTGAAAAAAGGACTTGGCAATTTTTCGAGGTACCTATATCCACATTCGTCTAATACAGATTCAAAGTCATAGCTTTCATTAAAGGATTTTTCTTGTACAAGCCAATGCTCAAGGGCGGCTTTTATAGCTTGGGAAGTGACTGGTTCTTTGCTGTATACATACCAGAGATTATGTGCACCACGCAAACTTGAAAGCATGCTCAACTGCTGATTTCCATGCTTTGTATAGTAGCGATTCATAATTTCAGAATTGACATCCTCCCATGTAGGTGTCCTCCATGTCGCAACTCTTTGAAAGCCATGACCATCGAATTCAGCTGCCAAACTAATTCCCTGATCGAATGTCGTAATTATTACATCTGTCTTGGCTGCAATGGCGTCCCTGAAGTCTATGCCAGGATCCATCCATCCCACGAAAATGACATCATATTTTTTTTCTATTCCCCAGCGGGCATCTGCAATTTTAATATACTCAGGTATAGATTTTCTGCAATAATAAAATATCTGTGGATCTTTCTCCATACCTATCGAGTTTGGAATGTATCTTCTTATCTTTTTCAGAAAATCACCACATCCGCAGCCAACATCTATATAGGTAGGGGATTCTGAAATAGCGCTAGCAATTGAAATAACTCGCATTACATCAATTTTCCTATAACTAAAGTATGTGCCTCTAAACAGAGGGAAACTAAACCGTTCATGATACGGTGAAGCCGCATATGTCCTGAAAGCCTTCAAAGACGACAAGGCTTGTTGTATACTTTCTCCATTCTTCCTATCAGATGACATTCTCGATACTTATAGTTCGGATTGGTTTTATCTTAATCATATTTAAAATTACGCAGCGAATGTTGAAAAATATATTTAACGATCAGATAGCAGTTTAGAGCCGTCTCAAATGAGACTATATTATTAACTAAGGATAAAATAAAAAAAGTCGTACTGATATTACGTGTAGATTCAATTACACACACGCCGTTATGGACAATACAAAAACCATAGGGCCTATGTGATAACCTTACCTAGCATTCCTTTATTGCTCGCTATTTTTATCTCACGTGATATGCGTCTTCCCATACTCATTGGTTCATCGAATATCAATCCCGAATAAGGTGAACCTGTTAGGTAAAGATTTGTTCCTGCAACTATCCTTGCAGAGAATTCAAATGCCGTAAACTTACCTTCTTTATCATATACCCCTTCGAGACAGAAAGGACCTGGTATCCCAGGTGGTACACGTCGATTTGCTGCTTCTACAAATCTTTCTCCCATTTCATAAACTTCACCTAGTAATGACTCCCTTACAACTAGCGGAAAATTGCCGACAACATTATATGATGTTTCCAAATCTATTGCTAGCTGATGTTTAGCAGGTATTCTTGCGATACCATCAATATCTGATTCATATCTCCTGTCTATGCTCATTAGTTCAAGTTGATTCGTAATAGGCGAATAAAAGTAATGTAAATAGGTTGGAACTCCTACAACATACTCCTGAATATATAAGTCGTCTTCTGTTTGGATCGTCTTCTGTTTAATTAGCCTACTAGCATTCTCCTCGAAACTTTTTTTGTCCCAGGCCAAGAAATAGCCACGACCTCCTGCAGCCCCATGAAGTTTTACGATGCAGAGCTTGTTAATATCATTCTTTGATATCAAGGTTTTAGGAGTGCGTAAATGAGATTCTACCATTAGTATCTCTTTTAGCCTTCTATCTGCTTCCCATCTCAATATGCGTTTGTTCCCAAAAATCGGAGGGAGGATATTTTCAATCTTGTTAAGGTCCATATAAGCAACTAATGTTCCATGCGGAATAATAATAGAGTTAGTTCTCATGAGATGTTCTTGACAGGAATGATCGATAAAATCTTCGAATTTTTCTACAATAAACATTTCGTCTATAAACTTAAATCTTTTATAGAGACCCAGCCGTCTGTTTTCGCATATGAGCAATGTTCTAAAGCCTTCATCTTTAGCACCCTTCAGCACTTGAAGAGAACAATGAGATCCAAGAGTAGCGATAGTATATTGATCCTTCATGGGTCCCATTTTATCTCCTGCTGCCTTCAGAATCAATCAGACGTGGTGAATGAAATGTATCGATTAAAACCCACGGATATTGATCCGCTGAGAGAATACAACACATTGTAGAACCCATGCGACAGATTCCTCAAATAATACACAGGCCAGTTTAAACTTTTCATGATATTAGTTAGATTTATGCATAGACCATAAAAGTAACGATTTAATGTCTGCCTCCAAATGTAACAAATTCAGCTATCAATTTAATTACAAACGCAATCGCTCCTACGACACCCATTCCAAGCAGAACTAGACGTAGGTGGGTCATATAGTCATCTTTACTTGTTTTCTTTGCCAATTTCATCGTTTGGAATATCTCAACAACTTTACGTTGAACAAATGCCAAAAAGAATCATTTCAAATTATCCCTATGTCGTATTTGAATCTAACGCCTGGGTTCTAAGAGTATTCTGTATAATAAAATCCAAGGTTAATAAACATATTACCTAGTCAGCGACGAATGAACAGTATACACTGGGTCTTTTTCACTCCTTTGCATTTCTACGAAAGTTTCAGTGTTTTGAATTCCTTCCACCTTGCCAATAAGTTCAATGACAACATTGTGTAATTCCTCTAACGTACGGGTGTTCAAAGTGACGATGATATCAAAACGCCCTGTAACCTCAGATAAGGATCTGACTTCTGGAATATTCAATAGTTCTGAATGAATTGGCTCTTTCAACTTGGGATCCCTGTTGATGCCGACTGTAGCCTTAATATCTACACCTAGCATACGCTCATTGACAATGATAGTAAATTTTTGTATGAGATTACGTTTAGCAAGACGCTTTATCCTACTGTAAAGAACCGATGCATTGATGTTAAGTTTCTTGCTGAGCTGTGGTACGGAGATACTTGCGTCTTTTGTGAGTTCAGATAATATTCTCATATCTAACTCGTCAAATCTTTGCAAATTTTGCCCCTTTTAGTGATAGCAGGCTACATTAATAAATGTAATTTTTTTAAATATTTACTATTATAGTAGATTATCCCTAATAACTGCAAGAACTCGGAATTAACTCTAATAAAGCCTGCTTGCTACACTTTCTATGACATGTAGAGCAAGTATTATATAATTTATAATAGAATCACCCGATGATGTTTGGAAGGAGGCACATTAAGGAAGGCGATTATGTTTTTGCAGTCAGAAAAGAAGAAAATTATAATTTAATAATTATAGGTAAGGTCCAATCAATTACTGAAGGAAGATTACACGTTAGAGGCTCTTATATCAAGCCCGTGGGCTTGATAGAACGTGTGAAGAATGGTCGTGCTGGAGGTAGACCTAAAGAAGTTCTCGATAATCCTGACCCAAACAATTGCATCTTTATGTTAATCGACAAGGTGGAGACAGGCATCTACAATCAGGAAATAGATCAACATTCGAACAAGATGATATGGATAAATGAGAAGCGCTTCTTTGTTCTTGACGGCTGGGTTAGAGAAAATTTGCCAGAAATGTTTGCCGACGTTCTAGGTGCACAGTCAGAGCAGGGGCGGCTGGAGGCGAGGGCATTGCTATTGGAAAAAATGGAATCTCTTTATGAGAAGGACCTCAAAGAGCATCTATATGCCGTAGCTAGAAGCACTAGAATTCTATAAGTTTGAAAGTTTTATATTATGGATGAGTACGACCATCCTCTGATAATGGAATATCTGTATGCTGCGTTACTCTTACACAAGTTAAAGCGTGACATAACCGAAGACAGCGTAAAAAATGTTCTAAAGGCAACGGGTTCTACTCCTGATGAGGTTCGAGTAAAGGCACTTATTGCAGCGCTCAGCGAAGTAAACATCGATGAAGCTTTGAAGGCAGCACCGATCGGAATAACGCCTTCTTCAACTCCTAGTGCAGGAACAACTTCCGCGCCGGGCGGAACACCTCCATCTAAGGAGGAAGAGAAAAAGGAAGAGAAAAAGGAAGAAGAGGCGCTGGAGGGGCTTTCAGCTTTATTTGGCTGATCACTTTTCTTTCGCATTATAAGTGTCAAAAATCTTCTAATGGCAGAACAGGATAATTCACAAAGATTTCATCATGTAGGTTCGTATCCCTTTTTACGTGTTTCGTGTGCTAGATTCTGCGCGTGCACTTGTGCTGTTGAAATGAGGATTTCAATTGTATCATCTGATATGTACCCTGATCCTATAACCAGTGACTGAGCATCACGATATGCTCTTAGAAGCAAAGGCATGATCGTCTCAGAAGTGATGTAGTTTGCTGCCGTAGCCAGAATGAGCGCCTCTTGGGATGCTTTCAATAAATGGAACCTGTAATCCTTCAAGTTAATCTTCAAATCTTTGCCTTTGAATAAGAGACCTTCAGCAATTGCAAAATTCACAAGTATCCCTGCTTCGATCGGTTTTATATTGAGCTTACTCATTAATGAAGCCAATTTCTGAGAAATAATGTTCCCTGCTTTTGATACTACTGTATTCTTGGTCACTACTATACTCCCCTGATCTATTTTCGTGGCAACATTTGCTTCTTTAAATTCTGATAGCACTGGTCCTGGAGAAAGGCCGGTATTCCCAGAAGGCAGAATGATATCTTGAGGAGATATGTCTCCACCTTTTGCCGCTAGAAACACCTTATTCTTATCAAACAGCAAGCTTAGCTTGAATGGGCTTATGTTAGTAAACAATAAGGCACATTGACCTTCCAACTCAGAGCTTAACTCTTCCAAACCTGCAATATCTTTCATTTTTTCGAATGCTCTCTGTGCGACCCTGTTTTTGATCACTCTGATCTGGATCTCGTTGCGAAATTTTTTGCGGATTGTCATAAGTTGGGTAGCTCGAATTTTTGTCATCTTTGATAAGGCAATAACACTGTATCTAAGTGGAAGCTCTTGAAGCTCCTGATACATTAGCCGCTTCTTCTTTGGATAGCTTTTCCGATCTCTAAGTGCAGCTCCATTTGTAACCATTTCCTTATTTCGCCTCTATTTCCTTTTCCTTGATTGCATTTAGTTTTGCGACCTTCCCCATTGTGAATTTTATTATCACATTACGAATGTTCTTTTCGCCTTGAGGGAGTTTTTTCTCTATTGCTGTAATAATAGCAGCCGCATTAGATGCCAGTTGGTTGTCGTCCATCTTTTCGTCGCCAATCTTTGTAGATATATTCAGCTGGTTTTTAGTCCTTACTCGAACTGATCCTCTAAAACGTCCGGCAATTGTTTCAACTGGTGCACCATATGGCAGAGGAGTAGGCATTTTGCCTTTAGGACCTAGAAATTGACCTAACGAACGTCCAACCGTAGCCATTAACGTGCTATCGGACAGAAAAAAATCGCATTCTTTAACTAACTTTCTTGCTTCTCTTTTATTGGTAGATAGTCTGTCTAATTCTGCTGGCTCTATCACCCTACTTATCTCAGCTTTACGTGCCCTCGAACCCATATCTCCTGAACCAAACAAACAGACGCTTGCCTGCTGGGCAGATTTATTTGGCAAATTTACAACTTCATTAAGACTAAATCCTTTTTTGACATCGATATCTCTCAATACAAGAGTCAGCTCAACTGACTGGTTAAAGTTGCGTTTTGTTGCCATTTCCCTAGCCCTCTTAATTAACTGCAGCAGCTGACCTTCGCTCACCATATTAAATACATACGCTGGCTGCATAGGAAGCCACTTAAAATCGTTAGCCTCGTAGTCTATGCTAATAAGATTCTCATAACCCTGAAATGCTCAAGCAAATAGCTCAGTGAGATTAATCGATGAATAATCTATGTGATAATAGCTGCGGGCCCGGTGGGCTTCGATCCCACGACTTCCGGCTTTCTCCAGGTAGATTTAGAAGGCAGGCGCTCTATCCATGCTGAGCTACGAGCCCGTTCGTATGCCATTTTCACAATACTGTCGCTAGTATTGTCAAATGGTGTGGCATGGCAACGAGAGAAAGTAATTTAGCCATTATAAAATGTTTAGCTCGTTTAATAATGTAATTAACTCTCGTGTGACTCTAAATTAACAATTAAGGAGTTGCAATGGAATTAATTGCATGAAAACGTAGAATAACGTTTCATCATCTTCTTATTTAAGATTTTTTTCGCAGTAATAAGAGGCACAAGAGCTGTATTTATTACTACGGCTACAAAAAAGTATAATAGCGGGCTAATCGTAAAAACAATAGCACCACTACACTAAAGTTTGTGGTAAACTTAAATGTGATAATCAAATGGTTAGTGAACAGACCAATAATAACAATAATGATAATAAAAAAGAAGCACCGACAGGGAATACTATTGATCCTGTCCAGTTTGGTGAGGAGATTAACAAGATGCTGGGTATATGGTCTGAATTAAGTAAGTTGCCTACAGTAGGTCCTAATCATGCATACTCTGAGGAGTTCAGATCCGATGTCGAAGAATTTGTTAATTTAGGTCGTGTCTTGTTTCAGTTACAGATTAATCTAAACGACTATTGGCTAATGATTAACAGGGCCTATCTTAGGGCTCAGATGACAATTTCTAATAAATCATCTGAAAAATACAATAGCAATGATAGCTCCGCAAGAAGCTTTGAAATCTACAGAAAGATCATGATTGATGCACTAGAAGAGTCGTTCACGGGCTTATTTAATTCAAGCGAGTTCGCAATTGTGTATGGTAAGCTATTAAATAATCAGATGGATGCCTTGAAGCTTGTACAGAGGCTTGCCGAAAAGAATCTTAAGGTTTTGAATCTTCCTACTAGAAGTGAAATGGACATGTTATCCAGAGACGTTCACGATTTGAAAAAGAACGTTCACGATTTAAGGAGTAAATTGGAGCTATTAACAAAAAATGACACTAGAAACATTATTGCCTGACAATACACAAAGCCCGCCTCATCAGAAAAGAATAGAAGATGGATATACTGCTGCATACAAGTTTGTGCTTGAACTAGAAGAGATTTCAAGGAAGCTTGAGAAAGCAAAATCCATACTTCATGCAGCTGGCAATATTGAGGTAGGCAATACTCCACACGAAATCTTAGCTGAGACGAGGATGTACAGGCTCCTTCACTATCGTCCATTGGTTAGTAAGACTGCAAAAACACCTCTGTTGGTTGTCTATGCATTGATAAACAAATCATATATCCTAGATTTGCAACCTGACAGAAGTTGGATTCGAAGTTTACTTAGTCAGGGTTTTGATGTTTATCTTATAGATTGGAAAGCCCCTACACAGGCGGATAAATATACATCATTTGATGACTATGTTAATTACTATATAGACGATTGTGTAGAGCTGGTCAGAAGAAGAAACTCTACAGACAAGGTAAGTTTACATGGTTATTGTATGGGAGCAACTATGTCCGCTATTTACTCAAGTTTACATGAAGAAAAAGTCAGGAACCTTGCAACTATAGCACCAGTTATCGATACAGAAAAAGATACGACAGTGTTAGCTAATTTTTCCAGGCATATGAATTTTGATAAAACATTTGAATCTATTGGTAATTTGCCCCCTCAGCACCTATATGCGTCTTTTTCAGCACTAAAGCCATTCAAGCAAGGAGTAAACAAATACTATAACCTAGTGGAAAACATTGATAATGAGAATTTTGTTGAGAATTTTCTTAGGATCGAAAAATGGTTGTATGATACACCTCCAATTGCAGGGGAAACGTTCAGACAATGGCTCAAAGATATTTATCAAAGAAACTTGCTCGTCATTAACGAACTAAAAATAGGTGGCGTTACAGTCGATCTCTCAAAAATAAAAATTCCGCTTCTAAATATTATTGCAGAGGAGGACCATTTGGTATCTCCACAATGTAGTGCGTCGTTAAATGATGCCGTATCAAGTACCGACAAAAGAATAATGCGTTTCCATACTGGTCATGTAGGCCTTATTGCGAGTATCTATTCCCAAAATAATGTACTTCCCAAAGTTGGCCAATGGCTCAAATCAAGATCGCAGTAAATAGCTCATGATTCACCTCTCGCTAAATAATCATTGTTATACGTGATGACACACGACTATATACGATCCTCATTATTATATATCTAGCTGCACTACAAAATGGACTTGCGTTCTGTTTTAATTAAATTCTAATCTAAAAATAGATTTATCAAGCTGTTCTGCCTTCATTTTTGGGCTAGGCGATTTCGCTCTTGCTCCCTAATCCCCAGATCAGCCCCTATTTTGTTTCGACAGTTTTTCTTCTCCGTTCAATCGGTATTATTATTACTTGCACTAGGTCACCTTCTTCAATATTTAGAGCCTGTCTTTCCGCTTCCGGAATTGAGATTCTACCACCGCTCTGAACTGTTGTCTTAAACATTGCATTATAATATATTAGTCCTTGGAGGGTAGAGAAAAAACTCTGCATAGCATCTTGCTGAATCGTAGAAAATTGCTTTACAAAATTTTGTTGAGCTTCACTGCCTTTCTCAACTGCTTTCTTGAAAGTTGAGGCTATGTCTTCTTCCTCCCTCGTATCCTTATCTATCATCATTCAACGTGCTACCTTCATTTATTTAATTTTAATGTCTCTTTATCCCTTGGCATTTTCGGCGAGAAAGTCTAAGATAGCTTCGGTGAATTCGATTGGTTTCTCAATGTAAGGGGTGTGCCCACAATTTTTTACGACAATAATTCTACTGTCTATAATTTTGTCATATTCTTTAGCATATTGTATAGGTATCATGTTGTCATTGTCTCCCCATATGAAAAGGGTCGAAGCTGAAATTTTTGACAACCTATCCATAAGTTTAGGAGAATCCCTTATCCCCAATAATGTCGACATAAACGCATACTTTGCATTTGGGAGCCTCATCCTATTTATAAAATCCTTCACAGTCTCTTCTGTTACCACATTTGGGTCGTAGGCCATATTCCTAAATGCTCTAAGTACGTTTTCATAAGTTGGATATAGAGCAGCCATGATGTATTGATCGAGTACATGACTAGTAGTTCTCATCATTCCGGCAGGAGCCGCTAGGACCAATTTGGCCGTGTCATTGCTATATCTAATAGCAAATTCTGTAGCCAAATGCCCGCCAAACGAGGAGCCAATTATATTAGGTCGACGGATATTCAGATTTTTTAGAAATCCTCGAAAGAATTCGATAAAAAAATCCATTGTATATTCAACAGTAGGTTTATCGCTATATCCAAAGCCAATAATATCCGGCACAACTACGCGGAAATGTTTGCTTAAAGCAGGACAGACATCTAGCCATCTTTCTGCGGAAGCGCCAATTCCGTGCAGAAGAATCAAAGTTCTGGAATCTTCACGTAGAGAATCATTAAAGTTATAGTCAAAGTATCTTATTGCATATCCATTTACATAAGACAGCTTCGTAGGAATATCATGTTCTAACAATCGGCTCTACATCCATGCTGGTTAAGTTGTATCTGATTTAATCATTTTCATCCTTTATTTGTTGTTACTTAATGAAGGCATTCATATATAATACTATAACTCCAAAATATAAATTGATAAAAATGGCAAAGGAGATTTCTATCAGCTTCAACAGGCCAGAGGTGTCCACAGGAGAGATCGTCCATGGTAGAATCCAACTTAACTATCAAGGGAGATTCGACAGTTTGGTTATTAATTCGCAAATAGAAAATTCGGATGATAATTTCAGGATTTTAAATTTTAACGGGAATAATGTCAACTATCCCTATGCGCGCCTATCAATATGGAAAGAAGAAATTGGCAACAAGCAAACCTTAGATTTTGCGACGGTTTCACAGCATCGTCCTACAAAGGTCTTCTCCAACGCAAAGTTTCGTGTATCGATTATTCAGGAGCATAAAGAGATCGTAAGCGATACAATATCTATAAAAATTACCAAGTCTCCAACTACTGATTCCAACACGGGTTAGAATTTTTCCTTTAGTACAGTAACCTTACCTGTCATCCAAGGATGAGGTTCGCAATGGTACGGATACTCACCTCCAGTTGTAAATGTAAATCCGTATGTGCTCTTTGGGAGGATAAGGCCTATAGTATCAATAGAATTAAATGGACCATTGATCTTGTCCTTATAACTATTGTCTGAAGTAACAGAATGAGGCACTGTATCAGTATTAGTCCAGAGGAATTTATTAGATAGACCTAGATTACCAGTCACTTGCTTTGGAACAAAGTTTTTCGTTTGAGAAGGTTGCGAGGACCCTGGTTCAATCGTAACTTTAGTGACCTGCGGAGGGTTCAGTACCTCAGATGGTACCTTAGGCTTTGCATTTGCTTGAGGTAAGTAAACAAATTGATAATATGCCATACTTACTGCCACCGCAACAATGAAAGTAAGAATGCTAATTCCTGCCGCGTGATTATCCATTATAATATTCTACCCAATTGCTGATCTTTCGCTTATAAAGTTTATTTGCTGCAAACTCATTTTATCCTTAGGCATTATTATTTCGTCTTCTAATTTCGGTGTCAGAATTGCTTATAGATTCTGTAGGACGCGTAGCTGAATTATCATCCTGCTTATTCGCAGATATCTTGTAGGGTGATACTGCCGCGGATTTCGAATCGAGATTTCTTGAGCTTGATGGGGTCGCTTCTTCACTAGAGCTTTGACTGGTTGTAGATTTTTGCACTGGAGGCGGAGCCAATGGCTTTTCGGTGGTTCCAATAGAAGATTTAGTATGAGCAGATTCAGGAATAGAGGGAATAGATTGCAGGCCCTTTACTGGAGGCGCTGGTTTTGGCGAGGGAGGTGGTGCTTTTGTCATTGTTCTGCCATGTCTGTAAATATGGAACATGCCCGCAAAGACTAGCATGATGATGCCCACTATAAAGAGTGAAAAGTTCTTCATTCCATTAATAACTGCATAATAAGCTGCAATATTTAGATAAATCTGAAAAGCTAATAATCCTACAAAGAGAATGTATATCCATTTCATTTCCAAATTAATTGAATTCTTAGTGCTTCCGCGCTTTGGTTGTACTCTTGCATTAGCTTCTGCGTTCTTTGCAAGTTTTATCATCAAATAAGTAAATCCAAAGGAGAGGGGCACTAACAATAACATTACCAGGTAAAAGAATATAGGATCTATTACTAGCCTTTCCAATAGTGATTTTTTAATATTGGGGTCGATATAAAACCCCCAGTAAGTTGTTACCATTATCTGGGCAAGACTTGTTATACCCAACGCAGTAATTAAGGGTCGGTCCTTCCATGAGAATTTCTTGTACCTGTCTATGAACGGCACGATTAGTAAGGCAAATATAAAAAGGCCTGGCCAGGCAACACCTGTTACAAATTTATCATACATTGTCCTAAGAAATGCGTATAATCCTGTTAGGTACCATTCTGGAACAGTAATGCCAGGGGGTACACTTGGATCAAACTTTGTCCCGAGATCCACGGGGAAAACGCCGCCAGTCAATGTTACTGCGCCTGAAATTGCCATGACCATAGGGACATCAAAGACCAGAAAGCGCGGAAAATGAACGACCATCAATCCGAGCATTGCGATAGGAAGGAAGAAAACATGGAAAGCGTAGAATCTCAAAACAAAGTCGTGAAAACCGCCGCCAAAGAACGCTTCTCTCATCTGAGGTCCCAAGACAGGAATCGAATTTGTTAACGAGGCGGCGATAGATATGGCAAGCTCTGCACGCTCGCTAAAGATAATATCGTAGCCAGTAAAGGCTTCCAAAATTGTAAGAACACCAATAAGAATGCCTGTTACCCACAGAATTTCGTTTCTGATCTTATATCGACCACTAAAATACTGGTAATACATATGTAGAAGAGCAACCATTACCATTGCGTTAGATGCGTGATAGTGAATATTACGGATGTGGAATCCATACGGGATTGTGTCATTTATCTTTTGGACGCTATTCCAGGCTCTATCGAGGATAGGCTCATACCAAAGCATCAGAAGCGCGCCTGTGATACCAAGTATCACGAAAAGCACGAAGGTAATCATACCCAGGAAACCAAGTGGGCTGACGAACCTTCCGGGAAAGGTAAATTTCATTCCCATGAATATAGTTCGATCTACGCCACTGTAGGCCCATCGAAAAAATCTCTCTAAACTGTTCTCATTCTTTGATGAAACGACCATATCCCACTATTCCATTCCCATTTGGACTCCAGTTAGGAGGCTTTACCCATATATTCCCATCGTTATCTATTTCCAAGTCTAATTCTGGAAGCACATTAGAAGGTGGAGACTGTAATGATGCTGGTCCAGCAAATGCCTTGCCGGTAAGAGGATCGTACATACTGCCATGGCATGGACACTCACCTCTTTTCCTTCCTGGTTCGGGCCAATACTTCCATAAACACCAGAGATGTAAACACACCATACTATACATTCTAAATGCTGAAACATCAGTCCTGTGCCCTCCCAATTCTTCTGGCAATCTTATAAATTGCCAGTCTCTAAACGCTTCCTTATTCAGTGAAGGATCAGCACTTTTAGGATAAATTACTGCCTCTGAGTGATTCACTGGAAATGTTTTAACATTTGCTTGTGAGCCATCAGGTAACTCGACTTTGGCTCTGGCAGAGACTTTACCCTCAGGATTTGGCAAAAACTTCCCCCAGTCTACAAATGGAATGAAGGTTAAAACGGTTCCTGCAGCAGCCATAAGCTTTAAGAAGTCACGCCGTGAGACCTTGCCTCCTATCGAAGGAGGTGTTTGCCGGCTCATCGTGACACAAAAGGCTTGAACGCATCTATAAACTTTTGTCTTTAGATTCATATTCCTAAATATAACCCAATAAGCCGATTCTGTAAACATGATCGCCAAATTCAAGAGGGATCCAGTACTACTTTGATAGACGAATCCTTGCGATTCCATTCAGATAGTGAATATATTCTACTTTTGGATTCACAGCGGTTTCCGGAAATTTTACCTGCATTTCGTAATTCAATGAACCAGATACATTAATCCTGAGTGTTCCGGTTTCGAATTCATAGCTGGTATGTATGTCTGAAGCGTCAGATGCTCCACGAACTTCTGCAATAACTTCGTAAAAATTAGGGCCTTCGATAACTTCAGGCTCAGTCCGAGCGACTACATCTTCTAACCTTGGCCTCTCTTTTCTGGTCACTACATTTTTCTTTAGTGATTGCAATTTAAATCTGCTACGTTGCGACAATAACCTCCATACATAACCAGTTCCCATTCCTGTGATGAATCCTCCTATATGTGCAAGATATGCCACCCCTCCAGATTGTGGAACAATATAAGCAAATATTATCTGTAAAATAAACCAAAAAGGGATGAAGGCTAAAGCAGGTATACGAACTGTTGTTATAAAGAATGCCATTATTACAGTAAATATCTTTGCTCTAGGAAACATGACAAGATATGCGCCTAAAACACCAGAGATAGCTCCTGACGCCCCTATCGCAGGGACCTCTCCTCCGCCAACGTTGACTGCGTAAATGCTGTGAACAAATGCCGCTGACACTCCCCATAAAATATAGATCAAGAGGTATTTTAGATGGCCAAATCTATCTTCGATATTGTCACCAAATACGTACAAAAAAATCATATTTCCCAATATATGAGCTATTCCACCATGCATAAACATTGAAGTCATAATGGATGGTAGATTGCCTGCAAGAACAAATTCTGGGATCGCACCATACAAAAAAAATATTTCTCTAGTCGCTTGGATGTCAGTGAAAAAGCCAGTCGCTGCTATTTCCCATATAAAGACGAGAGAATTGATTGCGATAAGACTATAATTTATGTAGGGTTTGCCGTGAAGCCGCTCTGTGTCATCATGAATCGGGAACATAGTATCTATGTTAGATTGAAAGAAACAGCTCTAAAAATGACTCTCGTTTTGGATCCATCCTAGAAGCCACCGAATGGATTTGGATTACTAAGATCTCCTCCTTTTTCTTTATGGGCCTTTCTTGAATGTCTTTTCAATCTGTCATTGTCTTCAAATTTCATGTCACAATACTTGCATTTAAAAAGCTCTTGTGGTTTTTTCTCCTTCCCTTTGAACAGCCCCATCATAACACGATATAAAAATCATCTTCATTAAGGTTACGATTTTTCGTAAGTTGATGGCTTTTGCAACACGACAATTGATTATAATATCGCAATTATTTTGGTTTGATAAAAAGACCTCGCTGCAAGACATTTCATTCCATAACGATCATAGTAAGGGTTGATTTGACACCATTTAGTTTTCTGAGTTTCCAAGTTATCGTTTCCTTTACCTTATCCATGGTATTTGCCTCAACTTGAGCTACTATGTCATACACTCCATAAACTTGATATATCTCCTTTACACCATCCAGTTTCTTTAGCTCATTGACGATAGACTCTTCGCTCCCTAACTCAGCATTCATCAGCACGAAGGCTTTTGGCATACAGCTTATTGAAAGGTGAAATATAAAAACGTGCGGCCTCGAATGTACATGATTAATCAACCCCCTCTAGTCATTTTTTTATATACTCTTTTCCCCTTCCTCAAAGGACAGTATATTTCCACCTGACAGATATATCCTAGAGAATGTGCTCAACTGCTTTCTGAATGTCTCCAGCATCAACTATATTTCCTGACATCATCGCTTCAAGCAGCCTGAGAACTATCAATTCTCCGGTCGCACCAGCAATTGTTTGCGGAATGATCACACATACCTCATCAACTATGACAGTTACCTCTTTGTCGCTAGATCCACTCCAATCTTTAGGTATCCGAATGTAATGATAATCAGAGTCACCGTCTTTCAATTCTTGGTACAAAATTTGAACCATTCAAAATATTGTTGTTTGGTACTTTAAATCATTAACGTTAATGAATTGCTAGCTTTACTGCTAGCTTACCGATGTTGGAAAAAAATAGCACAAACAAATACTTCTTTTAAGCACCACAAAATTTTGACATATAGTTTGTAATCATGAAATCTGCTTTAATGGCATCTCGGTAACTCACAAAACGTGTCCATTAGATTTCTGGTTTTAGTTTACCTTCGTCAAATGGTCCAGCTTTCATCCATTGATACAAAAAAAATCTTTACACCATTCACGAAATTCTTTGTGGTCTCCATAAAACATTACATTTAAGTCAGGCTTACCTTTAAGATCAGGAAAAAGTACACAGGCCTGCTTTTCATTGAATATTGTCGTTACCTTGACGTCGTCAAGCAGCCTTCTTTCCACTAAACCCTTTGAAATAAGGTCACGCCAGCCGAACTTTAGTAGAAGCTGACGCCTCCCTTTTGGAATAACTACATCAGTAGGGAATATATATGAGAATCGAACACCGCTGTTTATCTTAAGGTTTAGCGTTTCTATTAGATCTAGCGGTACCTGGGTCATTATTTCCTTGATGTATTCGGTAGATGTTGAGTAAAGCATCTTCCATCGCTGCAGAATCGCCATGACTCCATGCACAACTTCACAATTTTGAAAAGCGCCGATCCTCTGTATAAATTGTATCGGCAGGTCGCCAAGATTGTGTTCTAAAAAATAATCCTTATTATTGAAGAGAAAATTATAGCTTGGGATAAGTGACATTATTGCTTTACCGTATGGTGTCAAAACTAAATCTCCTTCGCTATTCTTAGACACCAGGCCGGAATCTGTCAAACGCGCCATATTTCTGTGTGCTTCTTGCAATGTAGCCTCTAGTTCTGTCGCCAGCTGCGAAAGTCGATACGCTTTAAGGGTAAGCTTCATCAACACAGATAGGCGCAAATTACCAGCAAGTTCGAAGAATAGAGACCCTGCACCTTCTTCAGCCTGTACTGACATTAATTGACAATTTGCATATCCTAAATTTAAACTTGAAGAGTGATGCCCTTATAATAGCTGACTTCATGAATATGATTTCATGGTAGGATTAAAACTCACTCAGCCAAGTGATGGATAGGAGTATCTGGTTTGCGTATGTCGTATTCACACAGTTTGAAAGTCAGATTGGCTTCAGAATCAATTGTATAAGTTCAAGGTTTGAGAATTAAATCGGGATACCGTTATACTAATTGTAAAGTTTTTTTGTCTCAGCACTGCAATTCTAAATTTGCATAAATTTATAATTCTCTGTAAAACGATGAGCACCGATGAAAATAAGAGAGTATAAAATCAACCCAGCTCTGATAGTAATTGACGTTCAAAATGGTTTTGTAAGCAAAGGTGGGTCGTATGATCTCTTAAAGATGGATACGTCAAATTATAGGGCTGTTATCCCTGTCATAAAGGAACTAATTGAAATTTCTAGGGCCGCAGGAATTCCTGTTTTTTATACCCAAGCCGTTCGCGAATCGTCTGGAATTGATCTATTGACAAAAACCCATAAAATTCTTCCAAAATCAAGAGAAGAGAGGATAATGAGGAAGCCTATTTGTGTTAGAGGAACATGGGACGCAGGAATTGTTGATGATATCAAACCTGCGGCCAGGGATCACGTCGTTATAAAGAGGAGAGATTCAGCTTTTCACGATACAGAAATAAATGTATGGCTAAAAAGCCTTGGGATAGATACCTTGATCTTTTCTGGAATAGATACCTCAATTTGCGTCGAGACCTCCTTAAGGGAAGCATTCAATATTGGATATGACATTATACTTATTTCTGATGCAACAGCATCAAGCAACAGAAAGCATTATGAATCAACGTTGGATAACGTTCGAGGCTATTATGGACTCGTAATGGAGCTAAAGGAATTTTACAGGTATCTTCCTCAGACGCAAGCTAATTCAATACCAAGTAAGAGCAAAGCATGAACTTTACTTCTTAGGACTTGAGGCGCTATATGTGTGCTTATATTATGATTGTTATTATTGTTATATTAGTCCAGCCGCTCTCAGTTTCTGCGGAAGATATGTTTCTGCAAGATATCTAAATCCATGTTTGAAGAACGCGTCTAGCTCACATTTTTCCCTTTTCTCTAAGAATAAGTTTAACTCTTTCTGCCATTGTCTATTATTCAGCCAAGGTTTCTTCTTCATATCAGTTGCTCTGTTAATGTCTTCATCACTCGCGCTTAACCTAGCTACCTCTGGAATGTTGTATTCATAGATGTCAGAGAACATCATTCCTAAAACCTTGGCACTCGGTGTAACTAAGCGATCGCTATCATAGCTCAGAGATTCGCTCCCTATCTTGTATCTCAAAGCAATGCCTAGGCCCCAGGGGTCAGCATCTGCAAAAATAACTACCGGCTTATTCCAATCTTCATTTAAGGTTCTTACCATCATCCTAGTTGCTCTATCCGGCTCACCAGAACCGGTCAGCAGTATTGCGTTGTACTTCTGGATAAAACCAGATTTCCTGATATTATTTAAAACAGTATCTTTTTCCACTACCATTACAAAGTCTGCTTTTACGCTAACAATTTCGACGTCCCGTATGTTAGTAGGTATTAATTGCGAGGTTGCTCTACTCCCAAGATTACAATCAATGATATCGCCCCCAACACGTAAGGTTATTGGACCTGATATCATCCCTTTAGGCTTTGATGTCACGGAAAATTCCTCCCGAGGGACACCGGTTAGTAATTCGATTGCTTTAATTGCATCATCAGAATTTTCTTGACTATTCCAGAACTTTTGTCTGTTCTTTTCATCACCAACGGTACTAAGGGTAGCGTAGTACATACCTCGAATTGTACTTTCCATCTCTTCATCTAATAGCCTTCTAATAGCATTAGCCATCACAATGTATTGGGAAAAAGTTGGGATCTTCTTTGTACTGTCAGGACTAATTTGAACTTGCTTTTCTCCGATTGTTAGCATTTTCTTTTCTTCTGACCATATTGTATTGTCATATCCAACCTTAGGAACATCGAGAACTGGCATTGTACCACTGACGATAAGGTCATGGCTGACATCCCTCATAATCAATTTTATTTTTTTGATGACTTCTTTATGACGATTGTCTATTGTTGGCATTTAGCGTCTCCTCAAATATGACCCATAAAGTGGTCGACTGTTATCCGGTCTTTCTTTTCTTTTAGCTTTACCTTTACAGTAAGTCTTCTAGTTCTAATCATGGCCGGCTTTTCTTCTCAGAATATTTTTTTCTAGTTTTTGCTGCCCGAACTCGCTGCTTTGAGCTGTGGACCTCAAATTCGTTAGTTTTATAGGCCTCTTGGTCAATTCTCTTTCCTGTAATTTTGTCTACTTTCTTGTAGAAAGGAGTATCATTGGTCTCTCCTTTTACATGCTTTTCGACTAGTTTGTCGAATGCTTCAGAAAGTTTCGTAGTATCCACCTGAATAGACTCGCATATTGCATTTACAATCAACGGAATATAATGTTTATAAAGTCGTAATCGATTCTCTGCCTCTTTCATCCGTACTTCTTTGCGAATCTGGGCGCTTACTTTTCGGTATAGATCAGCTAGGCAGGCTTTCATGTATCGCTTCAAATCACCCTCGGATGCAATGCTCTCTTTACCTACAGTTTTGTAAGGGATTTTGGTTGAGCATATATGGAAAAAGATATGAATTGGCAATAGCTCAACAGCACGAGCAGATTTACTTTCTGAATTTGCAAATTGTTCTTTTACCTCTTTTCTTGTTATGCCCATTTTGTTAACTTCTACCTCAGAAACTACCTCTCTTGCCACATCTGAGCCTTCGTCATACAATAGCGGAATTTTATTTGCAAATCTAAAAAGCTTAAATGAGGTTATATTGCCGCCATATGCGATGCCGCATTCTACTATAGTTGGCCTGTTATTGATGACACATGTTCTTGATGAATAGCCTGTGAGTACAGGCTTTAGTATTTTAAGGGATATCTGCGGCACTGCCTCTTTACCCGTATTGTTATTGTTTTCTTTCTTGGTGACAATGGTATATTCTGAGGTCATACCTGCAGTCAATATAGGCTCCCCAATAGGACTTAGATGATCTGTATTTGGGAGATGGAATTTAGTATTTCGGCAGATATTGACGACCCTGATTAATTCGTGCTCATCATATTTGTCTGCATGCTTGACCTCCACCATTGCCTTCGCAATAATCTCCTTTGCTTTATCAGCAGAAAGCTTTTGAAATGAATTGCACAACACACCTTGTAAAGTTGTTTTATGGTTCATGAAATTCATAATTGCTTTTTTCAGAGTCTTTAGATCCACGTCTGCAGGGTGCGGTAGCACTTCCTTTGCGGGTTCAGGCATTACCTCTGTTCTCCTATCAAAAACAACCTTTCCTTCATCTGTTTCGAATGTCAAAAGGGCATAGGGATTTACAACACTCGTCTGGCTAACGTAATCAAAGATTTTATTCTTAGTGACAGGAGATAATCGAGCACGCAGCATTGCCACGATTTTAAAACCCGACTGGGCATTTATCTCACGATCACCTTCCTCTAACGTTCTCTTCAATAGTACTATGGGCCTATTTGTACCAATATCCGTTCTAAGTTCAAAATAATACTCTGAAGCTTCATCTTGAGGCTTGGTCCAAGCTTTGAGCGGATGATCTGTATCCTTAGTAGAGAACGCTGCAATCATCTTCAGACCGACACCGAATAAACCACGCTGTTGTTTTTCCACATACTTTCCGGAGGTTAAGAAAGAGCATACTGCTATTGGCACCTTTTCAGCAGGTATTCCAATACCATTATCTTTGCAGGAGATAATCCACATATCAGATGTTGGATCTAGTGATTTTAAGGATAACTCGATATTTGGTAGGATACGGCTGTTCTCGCAAGAATCTAACGCATTTTCAATTAATTCCCTTACTGCCATGTATAGAATACGTTCTCCCACAAAGCCTGCAAGAGCGGAATTATCAACAAAGAACTCTGATTCCGCCTTTTTATCGTATCTAACCTTACCCTTGCCGTTGTGAGGAGACGTAGTTCGTGTAATTATAGGTTTAAGGTGCTCAGTTGAAACTTGAGCGGTAGCCTTTGATTTCAAGTATTATAACAAGTTGGCTAACTCAATTTAACTTTTTACAAGAACGAATTTAGTCCTCTGAGATAAATTTAACCATGTATTGAAGAACATTTTTACAACTGTGAACCATAAGGGGTAGTCGCGTTTTTGAGTTCTTGTATCTTGTAATTTGTCATTTCAACCAAAAACCTTTTCTTTTTTTTCTTAATCACAATAAAGTCAGAGCCAGAACCAACGACTATTCCTTCCAATAATTCTTTAAGAATAACCATAGATTGACAACCTAATTGTTGACCTTAAATAAAGATTATTGGATGCTCGATGATGTAGCTCCAACCCGGAACTCTTGTAAATAAGACAGAGGATATTGAATATGTATCAAACTTAAGCCCAACTGGACAATTTACGTGCTTCCTAGTTTTTGAAGAGTATGATATCATTCTTGTCCCAGCCAAAATGTAAGAAGACATTCACGTGACACGAGGGACAAGATTAGAGCATCTCTAGTTAATAAAACCAATACCGTAAATAATCGTTATTGACGATAGGACATTATAATCATCAATAGAATTGCGTGATAAACATGGAAATAGGCAAATTAGCTCTATTTAGGCTGAAGAATAACTTTTACCAAATTGCAAACATAGCTTTAACTCGAAAAAAAGACCAGAGCATTAAACAGTTAAATGAGGTTCAGTTCTCCACTTATCTAGATCAAAAAATAGCTGAGATTCTGACAACCACAATAGAATTAATACCTAGAGAAAAAAGTGCGGTCACCGGGATTTGAATTCCCGCTCAATCTCTTGACAAGACAGAGTCCCGGGTTACGGGCTAACTCCGTATTCATCCGAATACATGGAAGGCCAGTGTCCTAACCAAACTAGACGATGACCGCATTCTCTATAGTAGCCGATAATGAATGGTTATTAAATCCTAGCGCTTAACAACCAAATGAGGTTAAGAATCATCTTCCTTCTGAGAACATTCTATTGAGAAATATATCTACTGCTTTATCTTTTGCACTTTTCTTATAATATGCCATCCCTTTTTTTGGGGCATCTGCTGCTCGATCTCGTTCAACTTCATCTACAGGCCTATGATCCAATGCTCCTTCAAATTGAACCTTGTAGCCTCGCAACCTCGAAACTACTTCAGAATCATAAATATCTCTAAGCCAAACAGAACCAACAAAATAAATTTGTGGTGGATTAATTCTACTTCTGCAAATTTTAACAACTTCGTCGAAAGTCTGAGACACATTCTTTGGTGTGTGCTTTACCGCGATAATTTTCTCCTCCACTCCGCCCTTTACCAACTCTGTTTTTATCTCATGAATGAAGTTTCCCTTGGCAATGACAAGTATTTCTGTTTTGTGCCTATCAGGTTTGGATTGCGTGATCATACTAAAGATATTTAGACATAACTTTATTCGTTCCTTTATGTGACCTGGAATGCTTTCATCGTCAGGTTTCTTGGGGAAAAGAGTATAAAGGACAATAAGATTTCCATCCGTAAATCGCATATATTTGTAAAACAGTGTATTTGGCATATATATATTACATAATCTAGTATACGTGAGCATTTGCGTAGAATGAAGCATTATAGATTTTATCTTCGCAACATCTAAAAATCATGAATGCCGTAGAGATGTGACACATTAAGTAGAGAATATTATTACACTTCGAATTTAAAGAGAGACATCAGGGTAGAATATTGCCAGCTGTCGCGAAGTTTTCGACAAAGTTTCATCTCGTACTAATGATCTTCGAATATTCATTAATAGGTGTATTGTGAAGCCCAGCGTTACTCGGCAAAAGCCCTTCTATGCTAATAGTTACTTTCTCATAACAAGAATAGATAAAAGGTGGTCTGGTTTTACTATAGCTATAAGAAAAATGTAAAATTAATAATTATCGTAAAATACTAAAAACAATACTGCTCTTCTATCCTCACCTGGGCCACTTATTACAGCAGCCTAATCCTGCTGGATAACAATGTTTTTTCTATGGATTAGACGAAATTATTTAATGTAGTACAAAAAAAAATAAGCCTGTCACATAGATTCAAATATTCTTAACACGTAAGGCAAAAATCAGAGCCCAAAATATCAGCGGCCCCATATCTGTTACCAAGACGCTACTTTTTTTGAAGTGAAGAGTTGTCGTTCCAGGTCATCGAGTCTATGGATACTATCTGGATTTGCACGCAAGTCTGCGAAAGAATTATCATGTCTAATTCTCTCCATTACTGCCATGACCTGTTCTGTAGTCACTCCATGTTTTATGTCATATTCTATCTGTTTTGCGCAACTCGAAATTGTACTGTATTTCTTAAAATTGCGTTTTTCAAATGATGAGGCATCTGGTGAGATGCCTTTAATATAACGAATTATAACTTTTTCAATGTGTTCTAAATGCCAATCTCTCATAGCAAAATTATTGGGTCTCATAATTGCTCAGCTTTTCATTATTGAAATGGATATTTAAATTAACATATAAAGAATTTAGTAAAAGAAGAGTCCTTGGAAGTAATGAAAATTAATTCTTGATTAATTGACATTTTGAATATATCTTATCTAATATTACCACGTCGATTTGATTATCCTAAATTAATTAATTTTCATTTCAACTGCAATATATGTGGCAAAGAGCAGCATATTTAAGATAAATAGTTATTTTTATTTTCTGTTTTTTTCATAGGACATGAGGAGAGATAGTAGCTATTTGTGATTTGATCGAAAATAAAAAATGTCGTTGCATGTCTGCAGTAAATTTACACGATGTTCTCAATATAGTTTGGAGTCATCTTCAAATTTTTTGGCCGATTCGGGGTCTCTGTCGGCATAATACTTTACCATGCTTAACTTTAGAACTTTCAGCGAAAGTAATGCGCATTTGATTCTTGCAGGTCCCAAATTTACAAGTCCAATATTTTCTAGAATCTCATTCTTCGCCAGATCCTTAACTACGGACAAAGGTTTATCCATTACTAGTTCTGTTAACATAGAAGCACTTGCTTGACTTATTGCACAACCTCTACCTTCGAACTTTATGTCCTTAATCATGTCTTTATCTACCCTTAGATGAATATCTATCTCATCGCCACAAAGTGGATTACTGTCATGAATACTTACATCCGCATCAGCCAGTTTGCCCTTATTTCGTGGGTTCCTATAGTGGTCCAAGATTATCTCCCTATATATATCCTCGCTCAAATTCTAAATATCCTCCTGGCTTGATGAAGTACATTAATTAGTATATCAACCTCTTCTTTCGTATTATAGATATAAAAACTTGCGCGCGAGGTTGCAGATACATCCAATCTTTCCATCAACACTTGTGCACAGTGGTGTCCGGATCTAATGGCAACTCCATGCTCATTCATTATTGTAGCAAGGTCATGTGGATGGATATCTCCTACGTTGAATGATAATACCCCGCCTCGATGATGTGGATCGAGCGGACCATATACAGTTAAGCCTTCCACGCCTCTCAGGGCGTTAAGGGCGTATTGTGTTATCTCGAGTTCGTGCTGTCTTACATTGTCCATACCTATAGCCTTAAGATAATCAATAGCAGACGCAAATCCTATCACATCTGCTATGTTGGGAGTTCCAGCCTCAAACTTGTATGGTATATCATTGTACATTGTTTTCTGTTTATGAACTTCCTTTATCATGTCTCCACCTCCTATAAACGGAGGCATTTTTTCAAGTATCTCTTTTTTTACATATAGGATACCAACACCGGTCGGTCCGAGCATTTTGTGAGCAGAAAACGCCATGAAATCACAGTCTGTATTCTGAACATCTACTGGCATATGAGGAACAGATTGCGCTCCGTCGACCAAAACAGGAATGCCTTTTTCATGAGCTATCTTGATAATTTCTTTCAGCTGAACGATCGTGCCTAGCACATTGGACATTTCGCTTATTGAAACTAATTTCACTCTACCACTTTCTAAATATTTTTGGTAATCTTTCAGTCGTAAGTACCCATCATCATCGACACCGATGTATTTCAAATGAGCACCTTTTCGATGTGTGAGGATTTGCCACGGCACTATGTTACTGTGATGCTCGAATTCTGTTATTACTACTATGTCATCTTGATTAATATTTAAACTGCCCCATGTATAAGATATTAAATTAATTGCTTCAGTAGCATTTCGAGTAAAAATTATTTCTTCGATAAAACGTGCATTAATGAATTTGGCAATTTTTTCTCTAGTGCTTTCATATGCTAACGTTGCTTCTTCTGCTAGTTGATGCACAGCTCTGTGAATATTTGAATTGTAATTCATATAATAGTCAGTAATAGCATTTATTACAGCCATAGGCTTCTGAGTAGTAGCAGCGTTATCAAGATAAACAAGCCTATTATTACCATTGACTATGCGTCGCAGGATAGGAAAGTCTTCTCTGATCTTAGAGACATTCAAGATACCCTTTTGCATCACTTAATAATTCTCCTTAATATGATAATACATAATATGGGTATAAGGATTTATATATACTCAGTTCTGGCTAAGGTTGCAGTATTCCAGATACCCCTTAAGGTTATTACATAGCAAAATCAGAGTCCAGCTCACTCATAAAGCCAGCATCGAACATAGCCTGCATTATTTCTAAATTCTGGTGGGTCCTTTTTGCATATCTCCATAGCATGAGGACATCGCTCATAAAATCTACAGCCGGTCGGTAGTTGATGCAGATCAGGGGGACTTCCTTTAATTATATGTATTTGCATATCATCTGAACGCAGTTTGGGAATTGCAGAAATTAACGCTTGGGTATAAGGATGTCTAGGAGTACTGTAAATTTCCGAGGCATTAGCTAATTCTACTATCTGTCCTGCGTACATAATTGCAATTCTATCTGCGAGCTCTGATATTACAGCTAGATCATGTGTTATCAAAATTACTGTAGTTCCCTTCT
>DATDLD010000193.1:0-6004 GCA_036519475.1 Candidatus Nitrosopolaris sp.
ACGAAAAGGTCGAACTTCCCTTTGCTGTAATCCGATGAAAAGAGATCCCCTTTCTGAAACCTTACCCTCTCCTGAAATCCTAGGATCTTTGCATTATTCTTCGCCTTTGCCAGACTCGAGTCCTTGAGGCTCCCATGTTCGAACGTATCAAACCCTGTAACCTTCGCGTTCTGGTAGTATTCAGCGCAGACGCATTCGAACTTGCATCCCATCCAGCCTAATTGATTACGCCATCAGTTCTCTTTAGGTCTCAATAGGCGGTACCAGGCTAGTGAACAGATTTTCGAAAAAAAGATATCGTTGTAAAAAGGAGATATCTTGGCAGTGAACAACAGGCGTATCATCGTATCCAAATTTGGAGGCTCAGAAAATCTTCATCTCATTGAGGAAGAAATTCCAGAGCCACGCGCTCATCAGGTGCGTGTGAAAATTTTGACCGCTGGAGTATCGCTTGCTGATATTCTCATACGTGAAGGTATTCATCCTGAATCATTGTTTAGACGAGCGCCTTTCTCTCTTGGTTGGGATATCGTGGGCATAGTTGATAAAGTAGGTGAGAAGGTATCTAAAACATCGACATGGCGAATAGGCGATACTGTAGCCGCCTTACCAATAGTTGGGGGATATACTCAATATCTATGTCTTTCTGCTAACGAGCTCGTGTCGGTTCCTTCAGGACTCGACCCTGTAGAAGCCGTTAGCTTAGTACTTAACTACACCACTGCATATCAAATGCTGCATCGCTGTGCCCACATAAAATCTGGTGAATCTATTTTAGTTCACGGCGCCGCAGGTGGAGTGGGTACGGCGCTGCTCCAATTAGGAACCCTTGTAGGACTGGAGATGTATGGCACGTCCTCTCCTCGCAAAGAAAAAATAGTATCGGAGCTTGGCGCTAAGCCCATAGACTACAAATCAGTCGACTTTGTTCAAGAGATTTTCAGGCTTACTGGCAACGGAGTGGACGTAGTGTTCGATGGTATTGGTACAAAATCGCTGATGCGCTCTTACAAGACACTACGGACAGGTGGCAGATTAATAGGCTATGGGTTCGGTTCAATGTCGAAAAACGGACATCGTCGGACACATCAAATTGTATCCAGCGTCATAAATTGGATAAATCTACTTGCGTTAAACTTGAAACCTGACAGGAGAAAAGTTATTCCTTACAGTATTCAAACGTTGAAAAGACGTAAGCCCGACTGGTTTCGAGAGGACTTAGGGATTTTGCTAAATTTACTTCAGCATGAAAAAATTAAGCCCATCATTGCGGCACGATTGCCTTTGAATGAGACAGCTCGAGCTCATGAGTTACTGGGAACTGGGTCAGTGACTGGCAAGATGGTCTTGATTTGCAACTGATAATATGGGTCCTGATATTAGCACTAAATCTATAGTTACCTCTAAAAAGTATCCTAAGGCATTATCACTGATTCATTTTTCTTTATCAGGTGCCTTGAATAATGAGGCTCTCTTACCCCAGTCAAGGAACATTCCATATGTGTGGCGGGTTGCTATATTTCGTATTATGTCAGACAAGATTGCGATGATTTCTTCATTTGACATAAAGGTATTGTACAGGAGAGTTTCAGCTGTCAAAACCTGAATTAGCTCCTTCTGAGGTCTAGTCAAATTCAATTGCTCAAAGCTTCCAAACAAGTCCTTTGCCCAGCTGTTGACCTTAGGGTTTACAAAATCGATGGCCTTACCAAGATTCTCATCAGAAAACATGTTTCATTAAGTCTATACACGCTAGAATAATAATATTTTATGTAAAGGACTAATCACGAACACATGATGATGTTGTTGACTAGACACCTTTTTTAATTGTCGGACAACCTTGGACATGCCTATGTTTCGATAGATAACAGATAAAATAAGTAACTCGAATCTGATGGTTAGAAATAAATAAAAATGATTATTTCTCTATAAGCGAAGCTCGAAAATAGCTATTTTATGACCCCTCATATGCCTATCACAGATTCAGGTCTGAGCCTTGGACCGCACGATTAGCTTAGCCTTGCCAGTATGTGTATGATGGAAGTCCAAAAATTGTATCAATTTTGATTCACAAACCACTGGCCACATAAAGTAATGGTTTGTTTTGCGATTCTTACTTTTCAGATACTTCAATTGTTATATTTCAACAAAAAGCTAATTACCAAGTTAGTAGAACCCTAATACATGCAGGGTTCTAATACCGATGAACCCTAGACGATTCAAAAACTTTAAAGCTTACTAATCCATTTTATAATAAAGAATCCTAATTTTGGACCGATAGCGTCGTAGGTACCGACGGCACATAACTTCGACGCATGCAAGGTATAAGGTCTTTAATTGAATGGAATTTGAATCTGAAGCTTGATCGACGCAAGTTATTAATGTCAGATATAAATAGCCAAAGAGATAAGTTTTCATGAATGACGAAATCTAGTCAATACGTCATTTTTATTACTACATTACTCTTAATACTATCACCCACAGTTGCCGGAGGAACTATTATAGATTCTGAAGATGAGAAAAAATCTTCTGATAGAAGGCAACTTGTTAGTAAAACAATTAATCTAACTCAAAATGAAAAGGATTCCGTCTACCCTCAGATAAGCTCATCATTAAATAATGTATTTGTAGTTTGGGAAGAATCTGTAGGCACTTACGGAAGCAAGAACTACGATATATATGTCAGAAAAAGTAGTGACAGTGGAGTAACTTTCGGCTCACCAGTAAATCTTAGTAATAACTCAGGCTTTTCGGCGCATCCGCAAATTGCAAGCGTGGGTCACTATATCTATGTGGTATGGACGGATAATACTTCAGGTAAAAGAGAAATAATGTTTTGCAAGAGTTCTGATAGTGGAAACACATTTACTGCTGCTAAAGCAATAAGTCAGAACTCGATAGGTCCCTATCATGTTGAACTTGCTGCAGAAGGAGATGGTGTCTATATAGTCTGGAACGGTTTTGATACCAAACTGAATAATGTGATATTATTGACTCGAAGCAATGATACAGGAAAGACATTTGGAGATGTAAGAGAGATTGGCAAAGGGGACAAGGAAACGTTTCCCAAGATAGCTGCAAATGGAGATGAGTATTATATATCATGGAATAAAAAGACTAATAAAGAAAATGAAGAGGAAAAAACAGAACTATTATTCATTAAAGGTCATGAGATTGGCAATAAAATACATCCTGTAGATAAACTCACTAGATTAAATATTGACAACATAGACGGGGGAGAATCTCAAGTTGCAGCATCTATTGATCATGTTTTAATTTCTTGGACCAGTAACTTGCCATCTGGTAAGAATTATATCTATACCAAAATTAGTACGAATGGTGGTAACGATTTTAGAAATACTACTCATCTTGCTACTTCTAATAACGCTTCAAATGTAGAGAATATCATGATTAATGACACAGCATATTTTGTATGGCAAGACCATATTTATGATGGTGAAGATATATTCTTTAAGTCTAGTAACATTATTGGAACAAGCCCTAATGAGGTTATTAATCTCAGTAACAACTCTGGAATCTCTGAATGCCCATCTATTACCATATCAAAAAATGGACTGCATGTGGTATGGGAAGATGACACAACAGGTAATCATGAAATATTCTATAAGATCTTCCAAATTGAATTTGGTAAGCCTAATAGGAACACGAATTTAACTTGAATGTCGCCTTATACTTGTTGGATTTGATTGTCAAATTTAAGTTGCTATTCCAGACATGTATTATGTATAGTGGTATCAATGGAACGGTGGTGTGAATGGATCGACCACCTCAACAGTACCCATCATACCAGTATCCTCATGTGGAAGAATGTGGCAATGATAGACGAATCTTCCAACGAAATCCTCAAATTGCATACGGACTACCACTTCACCATTCGCCGGAAGGATCACAGTGTCCTGCAAGCCATGTGCCTCATAAGGTTGACCATTCACCGACATTACCTGGAAGTCATTGATGTGAATGTGAAATGTATGATCATCGTCATCGATATTTTTAATGTTCCATTCCTCTAGGTCTCCTAGCTTCACTATTTGGTCGACCCGGTTATGATCAAAAACCTTGCCATCGATCATGTTAGTTCCCTGTTCGCCAAAGCGGTTCATTGTTGTGTTGGACGGGGGGGACGCAGAAAAGACTAACTCACGTACTTCGTGGACCCCTTGATCTCCTAGGTCATGCCTTGGTACTAGACTCAATGCATTGACTTCCGCTGTCCCAGCTCCAGCATTGCCTTGCACGTTTATCGTTGCTAGGGTTACCTCAGGATATGGGTGCGTAATACCCCCTCTGTACGGGAGCATCTTAAGAGGATAAGTTCCATTTTCTCCGCCAGTAACTAGCACGGAGAATCGCTTACCAGCGACAATCACAAGGTATTTTGTATCCCAGACCTCCCAGACAGGGTTACCATCCTCTTCGATGACACGGAAGGTATGACCTGGTAATGTTATATTGTAAAACGTTCCGGGATCAATATTCGCAAATCGCCATAGTTGAGTCTCGCCTGGTGAAATACTTACAACAGGATTGATCTCTCCATTGATAGTCTGATATGTTGGGGAAGTATAGTTAAGGTGCCAATAATGCCATGGAAAACCCCTCATGGTAAACGTCTGCTGAGTGATATTGTGTAACACATCAGGTAGCAAGTCCTCTAAGCCTTCTATCACGAGCAAACCAGACAACCCCCCACCCACTTGATCAGTAGCGAGACCATGCAGGTGCGAATGATACCAAAAAGTTCCTCTTGCATGATCGATCGGAATATCGAGCACGTACTTTGCAGTTTCTCCTGGTCCAATTACACGAAAGATATTGTCTGAGCTGCCTAATGGTGACACATGTAACCCGTGAAAGTGTATGTTAGTAGGTTGATCGAGCTTGTTGACATAGTATAGGACCATCCGTTCGCCAGGCTTCACGTGTAGCGTTGGTCCATTGAGCGAGCCGTTATAGGTTATCGCTTTGACTGGTTCGTTTCCAACCATACCTTCATGCTCATCAATGATAATTGTCGCTTCCAAGATTCCTTCATGGCTGTACGCCTCGGTAGTCTCAGAGAAATTCATCTCTTTAAGAGGTGATGACTGTCCCTGACCGTCATTACCGGTTAGGTTCCTATCGAAAATATCGCTTGCACTGCCGCCGAGAGCAGTTTGGCCTGTAATAATGACTGTCACAGCTAACATAGACAGAGTAATGAATATAAATTCAGGTGATCGTTGAACCATTATCCTCGAACTTACAAGAAAGTACTTAAACCTTTTGTCTTTGTCGCGATGTGACTAAGCCAATTTTTCTTACAGAAACTAAGTTTCTACCAGGGGAGAACAGACTCAATTCAACAAAATATGGGGAGTGAGTTATCACAATTACTTGCTTTTCGGACATACCCATTAGCGTTCTGCCAAAGTATTTTATTTTGGTTGGATGTAAATGTAACGCCGGCTCATCCAAGAATATAACGTTCCCATTGCCAATAACTAATGCTCTTCGAAATGATTCCATTTTATGTATTTCATCTATATTTTTAATTGAAGCTGCCAATATATCGTGAGTACATTTGCACTACTATAGAAAGGTTCTGTGAAGAATTAAAAATATCAAATAAAGAACTTCATGATTACCCCCAGTTTCTAATTTATTTATTTTATATTATAACCTCTTTATTTCGTTACTATGAACTCGAAATAAAATCCAAGCTAGAATTCTCAATTCACTATGCAATGGATCAGCTTCTATTGCATCATCTATCTGATTTATCCTATCAATAATTTTATTCATTTTAGATTCTATAATTTCACAAATAGGAATATCTGGATTTTTCATTTGTACTAAAACCCAGTTTAAGGCTAAGCGAAATGTTTAGTCTTTTTCCTCCAATATTCTCAACTTATTAAACGAATATTGTAGAGGTTGTGATTACTATTGTTCGAGACGATTAAACATACCCGTGATAAGGTTTCCACCGTGGCTAATTAGG
>DATDLD010000194.1:0-2417 GCA_036519475.1 Candidatus Nitrosopolaris sp.
ATTTTGCAAGAGGTCCAAAGTTCTCGACTGCTTGTGACTCGAACTCTCCTGGGGTGAGTGAAAATAAAGTCTGCGACGCAAGCTCAGGAAGAAATGGCCCTCCAGCAAGTGATCTGATTAGCAGTGAAATTCCAATAGCTAGCGCACCAGCAACTATTCCTGCAATAAAAGACCTTCTAAGTTGGTGACCTGCTGTAGCTGTCACGCTTTTATTTTAAAAGTAAACGATTTAAGGTTTTTTCCACATCTCATTTTCCTATGAATTTAAGGAAACAGTATCCACTTCCATTTTTGAAATTCATGGTGTTTTATTTTTCAGGTTCAGCTGTACTATTTGAAATATTCTGTTTCGCCATCATTTGCATCATCTCTTTTTCGTGCATCTTAATTCCTTCTTCTGTCATATTAAGTTGCATCATTGCTCCTTTCGTATTGCCTTCCTTGAGATCCATAATAGCTTCCATTAAATGCATCTTGGCATTGTCAAGTGAGGATCCAAAAGTCATATTCCTAGCACTCATTGTCATATTCTTCCCATTACTAGTTGTCCCGTTATCGTTACCCTGCACACTGTTCGTATCGTTCTCCTCTTGACCCAAACTGAAGACTGGATCCACTAAAAACGTGGACTTTCCAAGATGCAATGACAACATTAATCCAATAAATAGTAGCACTATTGATGCAGTTTTATCCATAAAAATTTGATCGAAACATATGATATAAAGAGTACGAAATTCTAAAAAAGTACCCTCCCAGTAGAAAGAAACAATCCAATATCTGATAAAACATATCATCTAAATATTCAAACATCTATACTACGACGATGCATTGGACACCCTCGTCATATACTTCGGTCGGAGCTAGTTATGGTAAAGTCGTACGCAGTATCAAGATGAAGCCGTCAGCAGAATCGATTCATACATTTGATTCTTTTGGACGAGTACTTTACAATGACGTCATATCAAATGTTGACATTCCGGCTAGAAACTCTTCTCACATGGATGGATTTGGCGTACGGTATGTAGACATAAAAGAGACCTCTCGCGATCATCCTGTTATTCTCAATGTTGCACGTCAAATGAGATTTGATATTTTGCCAAATCCTTTCTTACATAGACGAGAAGCCATTAGGATTTCTACTGGTGGATATTTACCTCCTGGGGCAGATACTGTTATTCCCATTGAATATACAGAGCCAGTACATAAAAACAGATCAATAAAAATTTACTCCTCCTTTCCTAGAGGATCATTTATATCTTATGCAGGAAATGAGATCAAAAAGAAAGCGCTGTTACTACATAAAGGACATATAGTTAGAGCTCAAGATTTAGCATTAATGTCTATGCTTGGTATTAGCAGAATAAAAGTTTTTAGAAAACCAATTATTGCGATAATTCCCACCGGTAGCGAGCTTACTGATAGCTTGGATGATATTAATAAAGGTAAAATCCTAAATACCAATAGTAGAATCATTTCTAGACTAATCGAAGCAAGCGGTGGACTTTCGCTAGATCTAGGAGTCACCAAAGATAACATTAACGAATTACAAAGGAAAATAAAGCTGGCATTAGTTCAGAGCGATATCATTATCACAACAGGTGGCTCATCTGTAGGAGCTCGGGATCTTGTCGCTGAATCAATCAACAGATTGGGAAAACCAGGAATTCTAGTGCATGGTATCAAACTTGATCGTGGAAGAGTGATTGGACTGGCTGTCCTAAAGTCCAAACCAATTATTATCTTGCCTGGACCAGTACAAGGAGCAATTAATGGTTTTATCGTATTCGTACTACCTCTTTTGAGAGCCATGTTGGGGCTCACCACAGACAAAAATGGGATTATAATAGCGAGGCTCGTTCAAAGTTGGCATGCACGTAAGAAATTTCAAAGCTTTCTAAAAATATTGTATGTAAAACTGGGGCGATCAAGATTTGGTGACATTCAAGCAATACCTATAACCGGTGAAACTACTAATATAACAGTTCTAACTAGAGCAAATGGATTTGTTATGGTACCAGAAGGAGTAACAATGATGAACAAAGGACAACAAATAAAGGTCAACCTACTTCCCGGCCTTTCTTTCTCGTCAGGTAACCCGATAGATTTTGTATATTCCTCTAGATGATTAGAGAGTATAATTCATGATTAAAATTCTATTTAAATAATCTGGTTGCTAGATTAATCCCTGCGATTGCTACTATAATCCCTACAATAAAAATCAATTTTTCATGACTCAATTTAAAGGCCCCCAACCTGGAGCCTAGAAATCCTCCAATAAGGACGACAAAGGCCAATGGTAAAATCAGTGCAAAATCAACTTCCTTAGTAATTGAATGGGCAACAAACCCACTAACCGAATTTGTGAGTATAAATAAACTTGCTGAGGCCGCAGCTGTCTTTGGATTTGCTAGACCAGT
>DATDLD010000195.1:0-3648 GCA_036519475.1 Candidatus Nitrosopolaris sp.
GAGGGTTCGATCTCACATCAGCATATTCTTGAATACCTTGCTTCACCGGGTATGATGATACTTGGGGCAGACTCTCATACATGTCAGGCCGGATGCGTAGGCGCATTTGCTACAGGAATAGGAAGTACAGAGTTAGCAGCAGTATGGACAACCGGTGAACTATGGTTGCGAATCCCTGAAACAATAAGGATAAGATTGTCTGGAAATTTTAGAAAGGGAGTATTCGCTCGAGATTTAATTCTAGATTATATAAAAAACGTTGGTGAAGACGGAGCCAATTATATAGCCTTAGAATGGTTATTTTCAGATTCAGATCTTAGAAAAAGATTCAGTATTGATTCACGTGCATGTATATCTAATGCTTCAATGGAATGTGGTGCCAAAATATCAATTTTTCCAAGCGACGATCTAACTAGAAAGTACCTAGAAGAAAATCCACGCAGCTGGAATAATGAAGTGCTAAGTGTAGACATCCAGTCTGGTCGGTCTGCTAAATACATTGATGAGGTAGAGATTGAATGTAACAGGATAGATCCTATGGTGTCTGGCCCGGATCATGTAGACGCTGTGAATTCCATTGACGAAATGAAGGGTATAGAAATCGATCAAGCCTTTATCGGCTCTTCTACAAATGGAAGGATCGAAGATCTAGAAATCGCTGCCCATATATTAAAAGGAAGAAAAGTACACAAAAATACTAGGTGTATAGTCACTCCTGCCTCTGTTAAAGTATATGAAGATGCTATAAGAAGAGGATACGTGGAAACTTACCTTGAAGCGGGTGCGGTATTCACGAATGCTACTTGCGGAGCATGTGTTGGCACTCACCTTGGAGCACTGGGAGAAAGCGAAATTTGCATCTCCTCATCATCACGAAACTTTGTTGGAAGAATGGGTGCACTTTCATCAAAAGTATACTTGGCTTCTCCCGCTACTGTAGCAGCCTCTGCACTTGAGGGGAAGATAGCAGATCCTAGGAGTTATCTCTAAAAATGGAAGATGATATTTCTTCTTCGGCTTCGTTCGGAACTAGTACTCCAGCAAAAGCATCAGCATCATTAAATGGCATTTCTGCCGTACCTACAGCTATTCTAAAGGGAAAAGCGTGGGTCTTTGGTGACGATATCAATACCGATATAATAATTCCGTTTAGGTTCAAAAGCAGAACTAATGATCCTTACGAGATGGCAAAATATGCAATGTATGGAATAGATCCCGATTTCCACAAGAAGATATCCAAGGGAGATTTAATAGTGGGAGGTAAAAACTTTGGAGGAGGATCAAGTAGAGAACAAGCTCCGGTAGCTTTAAAGTACGCCGGTATCTCGGCGGTTATAGCAGAAAGTTTTGCACGGATATTTTATAGAAATGCGTTCACCATAGGTCTTCCAGCACTTGAAATATCAGAAATAAAAGGGAAAATAAGTCAAGGCGATGAGTTGATAGTTGACGTAGGACAATTCACGTTACAAGATGTTCGTACTGAAGAGATTTTTCATGCTAAACAGGTTCCAGAGTTTATGCGACAGATGCTTTTGAGTGGTGGATTAATAGAATATTACAAGAAAAACAAACGATTCCCTTGGATGTGATTTCCTAAACATTCTGTGATTCATGATAACCCAAGGATTAGACTCGGTATCTATGTATGTCTTACAAATTCCTTACGTTATCATATTTTCAGTCTTTTCAATTAATATTTTTCGATCAATGCACATGATTTCGCTTCATGGTAAGAGCGGCGCTGACTTCCTTGGATACTGTCCAGCAATAAGTAATTGACATGAGATGAGTACTAGAGATAGACAAATTAAGAATTAAGATCAGAAAATGTATTTTTAGGATTTGAGATGGACTGAAAGGTCTGTATAAGAGACGTACCCAGATTGGCCAACTTTAGAAATATTGTATCGAAGGGTACAAGACTTAATGCCAACTATTTAAATTAGAAATATGATTAGTTAAACATGCTGACTAATATGAACGCCTTTCCTAGCCAAAAAGCCCGAGATAAGAATGGACATCCCTCTGAAAAACCCACAAGGGCATTTATGCTAATTAAATACAACACGGTTTCTTAACATCCCGAGCTTTTCAACAAATATCTCAACTATATCACCATCCTTGAGATATTTTGGTTCATCCATTGACATGGCTACGCCTGCCGGTGTACCAGTAGAAATAATATCGCCAGCTTCTATAGTCATTATGCTACTTAAACTCGAAATTATCTTGGCAATAGGAATAACCATGTTCTCGCTGGATGAATTTTGACGTGTCTCTCCGTTTACCTTAGTTACGATTTTTAAATTCTGAGGATCAACTATCTCGTCTTTCGTTGTAATCCAAGGACCACAAGGAGCAAAAGTATCAATGCTTTTTCCTCTCGTAAATTGCTTGTCTTTGAATTGTATATCCCTAGCTGAGACATCATGCAAAATCATATAACCAAAAATTGAGTCAAAGGCTAAGTCTATGGATGCTTTCTTTATATCTTTGCCTATTATAGCCGCAATTTCTGCTTCATAGTCTAAGCGCTTTACAAATGAAGGACAGATTATGTCTTGGAAAGGGGAGTTCAACGTAGTTCTCGGTTTCATAAATATCACCGGCTCATCAGAGGGCGTTAGGCCTGCATCTTTAGCATGATCATAATAGTTGAAAGCAAGACAAATTATCTTCGGCGGATTAGGAATCGGAGGCAAAAGTTCGAAATCCTCGATCATGTTCATGAATTTGAATTCTTTCTTATGTCCTTCTACCTCATTCAACCATCCATTAAACATGAAATCCTTAATACTGGAAGGCAGAGGTATACCTGTCTCATCTTGTAGCTCAGATCTAGTTATTATTTTATTGCCTTCATCCGAAACGATTCCATACGTATCGCGACCCTTTGAATTCTGTATCCTTGCTATCTTCATTTTTTTTGTTCGACCACTCATTTTTTATTTGTGCGTAAATATAGCTTTATGATTGCCATCGATCCTACAGAACCCAAATCTCACAAATTGAATTCTGGTATCAGGCTGAAGCGTTGACACAAATGATTCAGCAAAGCCTTCGGCAATTTCAAGACTCTTTGTGTTATACTCTTCAGCTATGTACAGGTGTTTAGGAATTATAACTTGGTAAGGAACTATATCATTCTTTGCAACCCACTGAATCTTTGGCATATTTTGTCTCACCTCATCACCTGTCACAGTAGCAACGAGGACAAGTTTATTATTTTTAGATTGTTTTTCTACAAGCTTTAAATTATATAATTCTATTAATCGAAATTCGTCACCAATCGAAAATCTCTCTGCATCTTCCTGGGGGATAAAAAACGAGTTCGATACACGAAGCCTTCTTATCCCTAATTCAGAATTTGGATGATTCTTCAATATTACTTCCTTTGGGATTCCATTTTGAATGCATAATTCCACAGGGTTCTTTACAAAGAATAATCTCATAGATTGAGGATCCAGTCTTTTTCTATTTAATGCCTCAAGTACCTCGAAAGGTGGTTTGGTTTCGGCGAGTGTCAAACCTAGAGTAAGAACAAACTCGCGTATGGATTCAGGCAAAAAACCCCTCCTCTTAAATCCCATTAATGTGGGCAGACGAGGGTCATCCCAACTCTTAACCATTCCGTTTTCTACAAGT
>DATDLD010000196.1:0-2705 GCA_036519475.1 Candidatus Nitrosopolaris sp.
TCATGAATAATTGAGAGGGTGAACACTATTTAGCGGCCCTTAATTCAAGTGTCTCGTAGAATCTTAATGCAAGGGAGAGCGTCCTTTAATTAAAATTAAATAATGATGCTAGTTATTAACATTATGTGTTAGCATCCCCTGCAAAACTTCCTACACGTGAGGATATTAAAAAATTAACTGTAACTGACATTGCTATAATGAATGAGTTGGCATATTTCCTAAGAGACAGCCTCAAAAAATATATCTCAATTGATCCTTTTACTGCACTAGACCCATTTGGCAATGAAGATGATTACACCTACTCTATTATTGTTGACATAGAAGAACCGATAAGAATAATTGCTATGGTTGCTACCAAGAAAGATCCTCTACCTCAGATACCTTGGAACAACATACTTGATGGCCGCTTGATTAGATTGTCATTATCAAGACTGGATGCTGCGGGATTAAAGTATGAAATGATGCCAAAGGACACTAATAACTTCTATCCGTATAGACGATCTGGTAAGATTGCGGGATATGTTATGTTTGCATTCCAAATTTGTGGACGCCATTAATGAGTTTATAGAACAGTGGGAGATTTCAAGCCATCGATTTTATTTCTTGCATTCAATAGCTAATTTAAGTGACTATATCACTGGCTCTTGCCTTATCTTCAAGTTTCCATCAGATAAAATTTCTATTCCCATAATTTCAAGAATTACTTTTGCTTGTTCGTTTCTTTCCCTTCCAAGTATCTTCATGGCCATTTTTAATCTGTATGCCGGGGCCCAATGTTGGCCTATTTTGTATTTACCACGCATTTCTTTCGGAATTACCTTGATTACAGTAACTTCATGCACAGATGACATATGAGAGTCGAGTGATTCATATTCTCCTTCCGTCTGGTACTTGTCCATCAACATATTCAGTGCCTCTGCTTTCTCTTCAGTATCTTCAACGATTACTGCGTTTCCTTTCATAACCACACTGATGTAAAGGGTATCAGCTTGTGACGCATCAGTAGGATGAAAGTAGTATGATGGTAAGAAGCAAATATGCCGATCAACTTCAAATCCAACATTTGAATTTCGCTTAATATTCTCAAGCTTTTCGCCTAAAGGATGGGAATGCATGTAAACTCCATCTAATTTTATTATATTATGTGACTTGATACGTGGATCGGCTGATTGTATATACACAAAATTCATCGGTATAACTTGAGGATAGCCGTGTATATCGATGGATGCAATTCTACCAACGGGTTGGCTATTTAGAAACTCAATAATTTTCTCCTTAGATTGTATTTCCAGTTTCTTTACGAGCTGCATTTAGGTTATTTCTTACAAGGTAGTATTATAATAACTAGGCATAGTGTGGTCTAAACCTGATTTGGCCTCTGAGGTCTGAAAGCTCTAAGAAGCACCATATTTCATTTGGCCATCAAGTCAGAGACTATACACAAAAATTACAAGAAAAGACCTATCAACTGAGAGAGCACAAGACATGATCACAAGATGATTTTAGCTACTTCTGAACATAGAATGTTTCGAGAGCAAAAGGTTCCAGGTGTTTTATAACTTGCCGGAGCCGTATTATCTAGGAAGCTAAGGTTATAATGCTCCATGCCACTTCTGAGAGCCTGCTGCTTAAGTAGTAGGATTTTTAGACTTTGATTGTTGTTTTTTTGCTGCTTCCATGTTATCTTCCTTTATTTCTTATAATCGATCTTGATCTTCTTGGTGCATATTATTGTTCTCATCATTATCCTCTGAGGTTTTATTTGTCATAATTGTTGGATGTTATAGTGATTTCAAATAATAAAACTTTCTTGGTACTGCTAATCAAGTTCCATAGTAGATAACGAGTGACCGGTCCTTTATGGTAAGCCACTTGAGATTGATCCAGAAAGTACAACTATCGCGTCATATTGTTAGGATTTGATGAATGGGATACAACGGAAGAATCCATGTTACAGGAAGATAAGGTGCTTCTGAATCCGCGTATCGCACTGCTCCCAAAACACATAATCCTAGAATTGCATGCAATTATGTGGTCACCACGTCTACATCTGAAATCCGCAATAGAATTGAGGATATCGTGAGTATAGTCCATTTGTATAATCAGAAATCGCACTATAGTAGTAGGGTAATGGCAACGTCTATTTCGGTTTACCGAGAGAACATCTGACAATATAATAAGGGCAGTCAAATAAGACGTTGTGACGGACTTGGCGGGGCAGAGACAGGCCATAGGGATTTTGGGTATATTTTTTGCAATACTAGGAGGCCTCGCATGGTTTTTTCGGCAGCATATCATAGCAATAATTCTATGGGGTGTTGCAGGAATAATATTGCTTAAACTGAATAAGCACAGTAAAAAGACACGGCGACAGAAATAGGATAATAATAACTATAAATGATGTGGAACTGCCACTATTTGGATGGGAGGTACTCTGACATATATTGAAGAGTATAGAAGAAGGAAAGAGTCTGGTGTAGAAATAAGGAGAACTTTTTTTCTGTAAAGATAAACATTTAAGTTTCTGATTCCACTTTTAAAATAACTAATCAGTCGCTTATTTAATATTATTAGTCTTATTATCCTTATTATCTATTTAGGTCCTCTTTTGTGATTTCTATGGTTGAAAGCCTGTGACATTTGCTGCGTTATCGTTTCCCTGTATTTGGCATATAGCATCTTCGTTAACACAAGCCTGAAATGCA
>DATDLD010000197.1:0-3924 GCA_036519475.1 Candidatus Nitrosopolaris sp.
AAATTTAGGAACATAAAACCCTGATTGTATCCCAGCAAGATAAGCAACAAATGGAATAACACTGCCAATCCCTTGATGAAGATTCTGAATGTGGCGCTCAACGCTCCACCTCCTTGAGGAATACATTCCGTATTTAGAACACGCCCAATTTGGCTTTGACATACTAATTTAACTGTATTAGCAGAGCGTCACGGTGTAACACCGGACATTCAGCTTGCACGATTAGTACATATATAGAGAAATGTACTATAATAATTCTACGTATATTGCTGACAACAGCCTGTGCAAAGATTCAGGAAAATCGTAATTCTTTCGAGTATTTAGGAATCCACTAACTTATAGAATACTAAAATTCCTATTATTATTAAAATACAACCCAAATCCCGAGCTCGTAAAATTCATGCATTACTAGTCGGTTTGTCATGAGGATTTGAATGAAATCAGCAGGGAGTCTAGTCAGGACAAAGAAAAAGAAGATCACAGCGATTGCAGCAACTATGACAAGTATTAGAATAATCGACTTGACATTCAACACTCTAAATATAGATAGAGAGTGCTTGTTTTAGGATTTACCGCCACATACGTAGCAGTTAGATGACAATTTGACTATAAGAGCCAAACATTTGCTATTTTCTCTATCGGATTTTTATTAGAATTAACTAGTTATAAGCAAATCTTATATACTGTTAGGCGTAATAATTTCAATTTATTGTGTGTTTGAGAATCTAGTTAAACATACCTTTTTAGTAGCCCTATTCGAAATATATTTATCCTAATACTCCAATCAAATTCATGCCTGAATTTAAGGGAAAAGTAACGATAGCCTCTAGCGGGGAGTTTCTTGCCTTCAACACTCTGATTTTGGATCCTGACTCCATTAGCATACACCTTGGCATTACAGCGGAGGGTGGCAGTGATAAAATAACTTTGGGCATGTTATATAACCATATCCTACCTTTCAAAAACTGAGATGTACCCCTTTAACATCTGCCTTGACTCCCAATTTACGGATGGCATTTTCAAAGTCCTTGGTATAACCCGATACAAGGATTTGCAATCTTCCGTTACCTTGTCTCTTTAACATCTTGTTAATGATCAAGAATTTTTTCACATTCTTTGCCACGATATTTGCAGGGTCTATAAACTTGACCGTTGGAAATAACGAGACGAGATAATTTTTTACAAATGGGAGGTGTGTACTCGATAAAGCCATTACATCAATCTTAGCATCGACATCATGACCCAGTGTCTGTGATATTCTATCAAATGTCACTCTTTCATTATTTAGGAAAGTACCGTCTTCTATCAATTCAATTATCGGGGACGCGTTAAATTTACTTACAAGGATTTTCTGAGGAACCTCTCTTAGAATCTGATTCTGGAACTCCTTACTTCGTATAGTAGCTTCTGTAGCCATAATTCCGATATGTTTTTTCTTTGTTATCCTAGAAGCTTCCTTTAGTGGCGGACTAACCCCTATTAATGGAATATTAACCAAAGCCCTTAATTCATGTAATATCTGGACGGAAGGTGTGACTGACGCAATAACGACGATCTTAGGTCTGTACCTAACTAGATATTTTACACTTTCAGATACAGTAACGTAGAGCTCGGCACGGGACTTTGTTCCATATGGAAAATGAGACCGGTCTGCAAAATAAAGGAGGTCCTCGTTCGGCATTTCTTTCCTTAATTCACGTATGATTGATAATGAACCTATACCTGAATCAAATACTGCAACCGGATTAGTGATCATTAGATTACGTTTCTCTTTTTCCTCTATAAATGGATGTCATAGATTTGTATGTGTTTTACCAATTTATATTACTCCTTACTTTTCTTCTAAACAAGCATTCTTGCTGCAACCACAAATTCGTATAAATAAGGTTCGAATCGAATGATTATAAGTATATTAAGTTTTATCTATGAAACCGCTTATTCAAGACCCTGGTAAACTAAAATTATAAGTTATAAAGCATTTCGAATGAATTTAGTTCTCAGATATTGCGTCTGGTGAAAGGATCCATACAAATTCGAGCTATTTTGGTCCAACTAAGGCGTTATAGCCTTCTCTAAATTCTGCTTCGACCATACTCAACTGTCGAGTAAACATCTTATCATTGTAGAGCACAGTTCTCATTGTGTCCTCGAGCTGATATAATGCAACCTTGGCGTTTTCATCGATAATGTTGGAAGTAGCACTAAGTAAGTTAGACTCGTTATACATTATAGTCAACTTGAATAATAAGAGCTTTGCTGACCATTCCAGATTTTCTTCTAATTGTTTCGCGTATCGTCTTTTGTCCTCTGAATTATCTGCAGTTCTGACATAGTTGAGCATCTCAAAAGTTATTTTGCATGATTCTTGTAAATATTGTGTTATTGCCGGGTAAATTCTAGCAGTACATTGCCTAATCGTATCTGCCTGAAAGTACGGATAAAGAAGAACTTTCAATAAGATATTTTCCTGATATTTCAATAACAGTTGAGGAGGATAATTTACCATATTGGAGAAAATATAGAATAGTCCGTGGGTAGTAAGCTTGTGTGGGAACGACCCACGCAAAAATTTTCCTTCTGTCTCTTCGATCAAGTCCATCTTTTCAAGCTTTTTTAATACGATCTGATCGTCCTTCCAGGCTACAGGTTGACGTTTCAAGCGGAGATATGAACTTAGTCCGTAGCCTGGTTCCCGGCCGCTAATAATTCTCGAAAGATATGATCTTTCAGTTTCTTTAAGGTCTATATCTTGGTATGTTGACAGCCGAGCTACATATTCAGAATAGTCCATATTTGTAGCTGTCAATTTATTTCAATAAACATTTCCTTGTACTAAATTTCGAGCTAAAACAATGAGAAACAATCTCCTTTTGATGTGAGCCCGTCCTTTGGTTGTTTTCCGCAAAATCAATGGAGGAACAATAAACCAGAACCCAACTAAGTGTTTAAGGTAAAAGAAATCATTCATAGCTATAATGCCTTGGTGTTATAAGAACCTATTTTGACATAAACATTCGACTGATAGGTAGAAAAACATTTCGCTAACAAATTAAAAGATTCAATAAGGTCCAGTTAAGCTCAGATTACATACTCAAATATGAACAAGCGAGTTGTCGTATCAATGGCCGTAGGATTATTGGGTATTGCCTTTGTATATTTAGGTGTCGAAAACTCCCTTCGTGAACACTCTTTTAATAGATTCCCAATATCGTCTGAAACGGCAAGTTCTGTGATAATGCAGGAGCTTAATGCCACGGGAGCTAACCCAAATGATCTTTCCACGCGTTTTGTATATATAAAGGGAGATGGAACCGTTTACGCATCTGATGTTAACTTAAATGCAATTGGCAAATATCTATACACCTCAGAACCTGCTGTTACCGCCGGTAGCCACTTTGCATGAAAGATAGAAAATAGGAAAGATAATTAACTTTTTTTGTCGATTCGGTTACAGGTCAAGTCGTTTCGCAGGTCAGAAAGAGAAGATAGCATTGCTGGCTCACATTAGCCAATCGTGTCATATTCTTGGTGTAGTTGAAAATAGTTCCTCTGACCTAGCAAATTCTGAATTTTTTACAAAGCATTCAGCGTACCTCTTCCAACAGTATAATAAATATATACTAATAACTAGATGTTTGTATCTACGTATAATCAAGTCTTTATGATCGTCTTAATGTTTAGAAGTAAATTTTGGATAGGATCTCCCTTGAAGTTTTGGTAAGCATGATTTTATGGTCCTATCGTAGGCTAAAGTTTGACACTTCTTTATTTCATCCAACTTCATCGTTAGATACCTTAGCTTAATTTTTGGGTTCGTAACTTTTGACTATCTTTTATGGTCAATAGAATCAAACCTGTTAATAAATATCTTCTCGGTTACACATAAAGTGATTTAATTAACACATCAATCTAAGGTACCTGTCA
>DATDLD010000198.1:0-3640 GCA_036519475.1 Candidatus Nitrosopolaris sp.
CGACAAAGAAACTAATGAGGAAGGTTTGACAGTTCGTGATCGAATTGAAGGTACTCATCGCAAAGTCACACTAGAGGATCTTGCTAATGAGGTACAAGTGCAAACAAAAGACAAACCGTATCTTCCTCTAAATCTACCCAGAAATCTATCACAGCGACCTCAGATAATGATTTGAACTGCCTGCTCATTTAATGACAGTAAATCTTCTTCATACTAACACGCGACTAAATGCCACAGTTCTCATGATTACGTAATGTAATCATATCGTTGCATACTTATTCTAAAGCGGCTTCAGCAGTGAAAACGTACTTTAGGAATAGCAGTAATGAAATAACAAACCCCAAACATGAAACAGAGCCTCAATGATTAGGTGTTCAGAATTTAAATTATCGTTATTGAGTTAATGATACCTCAATATAAACATCATCCGGTATCTTTAATCGCATTAACTGTCTGATGGATCTATCATCAGCCCCCAGATCTATTACCCTTCTGTGGATTCTAAGTTCATATTTATCATATGTGTTTGTTCCTTGACCGCATGGAGATTTCCGAGTTACTACCTTCATTTTTTTGGTAGGCAAAGGATGAGGCCCTTTTAGTCTAATGCCGTTCTTCTCTCCTATACCTCTTATCTCTGAACATACACTCTCAAGGGTGGAAAGATTGGTGCTTGTAAGCTTTATTCTGGCTTCTTGTGGCATCTTCTTTCTTCACTTACTTTTTGGTGGGATCGTATTTTTCTGTAATTGATTTGACTACTCCCGCGGCGATAGTAGTACCCATATCTCGTAGTGCGAATCTACCAATTTCTGGAAATTCCTTAAATGTTTCAATCGCAAGTGGTCTCACTGGCTTGATTTTCACAATGGCAGCATCTCCAGTTTTCAGAAATTTTGGCTTTTCTTCAACCGTAGCTCCTGTTTTCGGATCTATCTTCGCAACGAAATCTGAGAGTGTAGCTGCAACTTGGGCAGTATGAGCATGTAGGACTGGTGTATATCCCGGTGCCATAGCAGTCGGATGATGAATTACTATAATCTGTGCTTCAAATTCTTTTGCAACAGTAGGTATGTTATCAGATGTGCCGATTATATCACCACGCTTGATTGCCTTCTTATCCACACCTCGCAGGTTAAAACCGATGTTATCACCCGCTTCTGCAAAATCCATTTGTGTATGATGAGTCTCTATAGACTTAACTTCTCCTGTGACCCCTGCTGGCATAACAATGACCTTGTCGTTGGCTTTGATCCGTCCAGTTTCTACCCTTCCAACTGGCACTGTGCCAACTCCTGTAATTGAATATACATCCTGAACGGGAATTCTAAGTGGTTTACCTATTGGTTTCTCTGGAGGTTCAAAGCTGTCCAAAGCTTCTGCGAGAGTTGGACCTTTATACCATGGCATGTTCTCTGACTTCTTAACTAAATTATCACCCTTCCAACCTGAAACAGGGATGAAGTTTACTTTGGTTGTATTATAACCGACCAATTTCAACATCTTTTCTACGGTCTCTTTAACTTCTTTGAAGCGAGCTTCAGTATAATTTACATCATCCATCTTGTTAAGAGCAACGGCTATTTGATTTACCCCTAATGTTCTCGAAAGAAATGCGTGCTCCCTTGCCTGCCCACCCGGCTCTGTAGCTGCTTCAGTTTCGCCCGGCTTGACTGAAACAACAAGTACGGATGCATCTGCTTCTGATGCACCTGTAATCATGTTTTTGATGAAATCTCGGTGACCAGGAGCGTCGATTAAAGTATAAAAGAATTTTGTTGTCTCAAATTTTTGAAAAGCAAGATCAATCGTAATACCTCTATCTCTTTCATCTTTAATGCTGTCCAAAACCCAGGCATATTTGAAAGTATCACCCTTTCCTGTCGATTCAGATTCCTTGGCAAAAGCGTCAATTGTTCGCTGATCTATAACACCCAAATCGACCATCAAATGACCGACAGTCGTCGATTTACCATTATCTACGTGGCCTGTAACCACTAGGTTCATGTGTGGTTTCTTGCTTGCGCTCATAACGGGTAGAACACTCATAGGGCCTTATTTGTATTTCGATAAAAGCTATTAGTTATTCCAACAAATCTCGCCAAGACTCCGCTCCAGCTTTGAATAGATTATATCTTAGTTATTCTACAATAGTCGTCTTCAATTCTTATGATGTCGTTCTCATCAAATTTGCCATAGGATATTTCGAGAATTACACATGCGTCATTTACTGCTTTAACTCTATGTTTGCAACCACATGGAACTATGACGTTTTCTCCCTCTGCCATAAGAGAGGTTTTATGGTCGAGCTCCACCTCTGCTGTTCCTTTAAGAATTCTCCAGAATTCCCATCTGTGTGTGTGATACTGCAAGCTGAGACGAGAGTTTGCATTAACATAGATAATTTTAACTGTACATGCTTGATTCTCATGAAATTTTTCAAATCTACCCCAAGGCCTATTTTCTGAATAGATATCCATGTACTGAAAAATGGACAGAGCAATTTAATATTTGCCATCTAACATCTGATTGTCTAAGCTCAGATTACAAGCGATTAATGTATAAGAATTCAGAGAATCAAAGGTTGATAGAGAGAACATTTAACGCTAAGTCGTCTGGTTAAGGCTCACGAGAAATATAATCCATCTAACCTTCTAGGGTCCAACTGAGATCAGATCAACGGCAACTACATTAGCGGTAATTCGAATATTCAAGAATATTTCATATCTTTCTCATACTAGAATTCATGACCCGCACAGTTCTCGTGCTATCTATTATTTGAGCCTAAAATACATAGTATCGGTCAAATAGATTGTTAGCAAATCTAAGCCAGTCGAACTTGTCAGTTCTATTAAGTTATAAAAGATATAACATTATAAGTAACCGTCTCGTATTATATATGATTTTTTTGATCCAGAACAGTTATCCTATGAGAGAATGGCATGTTAATCATATGGAAAAAACAATAGTAAAATTTGTAACCGGTTTATCTCAGAATCCTACAATGTGGGAGAAACGACAGCACAAGCGTTATGGTACATTGGCTAATTGTTGCAGACAGATTGACTATGATATTAAGCATGGCGTAACAAACGAAGAAGTCCTGTCCCTGCTAAATAAAATCAGGAGCGATAACTCTTTTTCGAAGGTTAGAGAGATTAGTGGATTTTTAGAAAGACTTGATGAGGTAGAAAAGCATTTTGAAGTGGCTAAGCCTAACTTGATATATAGCCAAATCTAGATATTTACATTGTATTTTTGTCTTGACGAGCTAAATTAATCGACTAAACATAATCGATAATTGAGTTTCAAAAGTTTAACAGTATCAATGAGATTCTATACCTGATAATTTTTACTCTAACAAGTTGAGAATTTAATTCTGCCTGCTGACAAACTGAGTGTTTCGTAGCCGTTGATTATTATACGATCTGTCAATTTCTCTAGAATTTGATGAGGTCCCAAAACATTTATCGATCATTCTTCGGATCTGGTAAGCTCGATTCTTAATAACATAGTTAATCCTAAACATTCACATATAAACTTCTAGTCTAGTAATATTGTTCAATAGTGATACCTTATGCTTTTTAAGGTTCTCACTTGTTTGCTAATATATGATAGACTACGAATTCATCTATTCATT
>DATDLD010000199.1:0-4843 GCA_036519475.1 Candidatus Nitrosopolaris sp.
GGTAGTATCAATAGCAGCAAAATTCTTTACAGTATTTCTATCTGCAAGGTTGCAAGGTTTCAGTACATTGACTGCGCTCAGAACAGGGTTCGGATTATCGTCTTCAGGAGGAGAGTTAGCCTTAGTTGTTGCTAAAGGTGGTGCAGATAGTGGTGTCACTAGTTCATTTTTATTACCAATGGTTGGAACTATGACCGTAATTACAACCTTTATTACACCATATATGATAAAGGTAGGATGGAGATTTGCAGATATAATAATATCAAAGCATTCATCTTGGTCTTCTTATTCCGATATCATCAAGAAGAAGATACGTTTGTCTTATTTTGATACTGTCAAGAAGATACGTCGGTTCAGATTTTTCAAGAAATGAGCAACACTACACCTGCTAAAATTCAACAATATACCTAAGATCAATGCAAGGAATGGATCAGCCTGCTGTTGAAACAACCAATAAAATTTCCTATGATGTCCTCTACCGTTTCCACTCTTCAGCTGCTTCGTCTATAACCATACAGCTGTTCAACATATATAGCAAATCCCACATGAGCACAATCATCTATTTTTGCAATATTTACTATAAGGAACATAACAACGAACCGCAGAACCTTACTAACGTTTTTGTATACATTTGTTCAATCTTATGTAGTTGAAGTCAATCATAGTTACCGGAGCTTCCAGTGGAATCGGAAAGGCCGCAGTTATTAGACTTGTCCAATCGGGTTACCAAGTTTTTGGCTTGTCACGAAGATACGACCAACTCCTTGCCTTGTCTTCTGAACTATCTTCATACAATCTGAAGGATGATCAATATTTTCCAGTTATATTCGATATTACCAGGTATGACAAGTTTGAAGAGGTTCTTAATAATATACTTTCTAATTCTAGCGAAAAAACAATCTTTGGTCTAGTAAATAGTGCGGGGTACGTAGAACCAGGAGCAATTGAGGATATAACTATAGAGAATCTCAGAGCTCAATTCGAAACAAATTTCTTCGGTCTTGTAGAATTCACAAAAGAAGTGTTGCCTTTAATGATGCAAAGAAAAGACGGTAGAATTATAAATGTTAGTTCTCTGTCAGGATTAATATCGCTTCCATTGATTGGGGCTTATTCAGCTACAAAACATGCATTAGAAGCAATATCAGATGCACTTAGAATGGAACTATGGAATACAAATATCAAAGTCATAAATATTAATCCTGGTGTAGTCGAAACAGATATTTATAGAGTAATAAGATTAAAGCTTGCAATTATAGAAAAGGAGAAGAAATCAAGGTTCTCTAATGCTTATAATAAATATCTAAATAATATTCCTTCTGGTTTGTCAGCAAAGATTGTAGCAAATGTAATTGATCAAGCTATTCGTTCGTCAACTCCAAAACATAGGTATATTATCGGCTCTAGCAAAGAAAAGCTAGCATTAAGATTGAGACCATTTATACCAAACAAGTTATTTTATTCACAGGTTGCAAAAAGAATATTGTCCTAGTCTTACATAAGACTAACAGAATCGGATAAGAATGATTCGATCTAAACTTCAAAAGGAAATAGGAAGTAGATGTGATTTCTCTTACTTTTCGATATATATGGGATCAGATGGATATAAAGGCGACGATGCTAATTAGTACATGCTATGAATAATAATTTTAAAACATTCTTTAGAAAGAACAGCAGCAATGGTACTAATAGCAATATTCCATCCACAATGCAGCTAATGCTGCTGCATATTAATAAAAAGATCAGAAGCCCTATTACGGATTTTATGTTAGTAAGCCTTGGTGTTTTATTAGCTGCAAGTTCCGGCAGTTGGGATATCACAAATCATCTTTTGAATAAACCTGAAACATTCTCTTCTCCTCCTCATGCCGGCTTATACACAGGAGTGGCTATAGTTTTACTTGGATCAATAGTGACGCTACGCTATTTTCGCAGTAATTCCAATAATACTAAGCATAAAGATGATAATTACAATCCTATGCCGTTAGCTGTTAAATTGGTAACCATAGGAGCCATTATGTTAGTTGCAGCAGGGCCCTTTGATTATGCTTGGCATTTGGCTTTTGGCTTGGACGGCTTGCTAAGTCCATCTCATGCTGTACTTACAATAGGTATGGTACTAAGCAGTATCGGAGCTTTATTGGGAATGCTATCATTAAGCAATACTCCAGATATTTATAGAGGCAGCGGATTAGATTCCCCTGCCGCATCTAGTTCTTCTATGGTGGATTCGAAAAATAATAAAAGACATACAATATCAAATATTCTGGTAGTCATCGGAATTGTTCCGGTCTGGATTACCATATCTGGACTAACTCATATGCTGTCTTTACCATTTTCAGATACAGAATATTTCAAATTTAATCCTGATCCGATACTAGCCGCAATAATTGCAACACTAGCCTTTCCATTTATCGTATCTTTTATCTTGTGTTCTTCGTTCGGACTGACAAAAAAATTTGGTATACTTTCTATTACTGGCACGATCTTTATTGTTGTCAACTTAACTACAGCATTGCTTCCAAACAAATATTTGGTTCCAACGATTCCATTTTACATCCTAAATTTTATTCCAATTCTAGCAATGGATGTATTACTATCTAGTTTATCAGCAAAGACAAAGATAGTAAATTACATAGCAGGTGCTGTCCTTGGTGTAATATTCTTTACGCTCTATTATCCTTTGATAACTCATACATACAACGAAGTATTATCAAATCCGCAATCGGTTTGGCCAAGCCTCACTAGTTCCATATATTTTGGAATGATCGGTAAAATATATCCTTTGATTATTATACCAGCTATGACAACAGGAATCCTGGGTAGTATCATTAGCACTAAGCTAACTCAATTGCGAAGCAGGACTAAAATATAAAATATATTAATGTTTGTTTTATGTTTTTATGTTAACGAATTAGTAACGAATTAGTAAAAAAGCAAATTGAAAGAATAAAAGGTCACATGTAGAATTATGAGCTTTAGAGAGAAAAGAGTACGACGGTGTATTGTTGCAAGGAAAGACGGTTTTGGTGGATAGTGGCATTGCAACTGGAGCAACAATTTTATCTGCTGCACAATGGCTAAAGGTAAAACAAAATTGTAAAGAATGTTATAGCTGTGCCGGTGGCTCCAAGAGAGACAACTACTAACATAAATCAAGTGGCAGACAAGGTAGTAGTCATGCACTCCCCATATCCATTTAGCGCAGTTGTAATTTTCTATCAGGATTTTAGTCAAGCCAGCTATAGCGAAGTTAAAGAAACAATGAGTAAACTTGGGTACATAACATTTTAGTTAACAATAAAATCAACAAATTATGTTATGATATTACTAGTTTAGACCACGTATGAGTAATGTCTATTGGGCTAAAAAGGACTGCATAAAAGAAAAGAGGAGTACTAACATCATAAGGGTCAATCAATCAATCAATCATGCTCCTGATTTCATGAAAAACTCAAACAATTAACAGGAATTAATGAAGATTTACAACATATTAGCAAATACACAGTAACAGCTCCTTACAAAGTAGAGTCAGCGTTGACTAGACTTATGAACTACATCATCCTTTCAGAGCGTAACAACCTGGTTAAATATCAATGTTAACTAGAGGATTAATGATAAAAAGAAGTGTGCATATTGGGAATTAAAAGAAGAAAGCAAATCCACAAGAATTGATCAGTCAATGGGTACAAGACAAAATCTGTCATTATATAGAATAAAAAAGCTCAAAGTTGTCCTTTTACTTACTTCTGCCTATCTAGCAGTACAACTCATTGCTAGCCTATTCACAGGTAGCTTAGCTTTAATTGCTGATGCAGGACATATGCTTACAGATGTTGGCGGCCTTGCGTTAGCTCTATTTGCGATTAATTATACTCGTAAACCACCTACTCCTCAAAGAACGTATGGGTTCTACAGGATCGAGATTCTATCATCACTTGCGAATAGTGTTGTATTGGTATTGATTTCTATATACATACTCTATGAAGCGTACCAGCGTATTTTAGAACCACCAGTGATACAGAGCTTTCCTATGTTGATTGTAGCCACTCTCGGCTTAGCTGTGAATTTGATAGGAATGTTACTTCTCAAAGGACATTCCCATGATTCACATCATAACGAAAGAGAAGAAGAAAGTCTGAATATCAAGGGTGCATATTTAGAAGTTTTTAGCGACGCATTAGGTTCTGCTGGAGTTGTTGCTGCTGCTGTAATAATGCTTGCCACTAGATTTTATATGGTTGATCCATTAATCAGTATCGGACTGGCATTGTTTATACTTCCAAGAACATGGTCTTTGATGAAAAAGTCAATTCACATTTTGATGGAAGGTGTTCCAGCTAATATTTCTCATGAAGATGTGAAAAACGCGATACTCCAGATAAAAGGTGTAACTGGAGTCTTTGAACTGCATATATGGACTATAACATCTGGTATGAACGCCTTATCTGCTCATGTAGTTGTAATTGATCCAAGCAAATCACAGGCAATTCTAAAGGATATAAATTCTTCTCTTGAAAAGAAATTCAGGATTTCGCATGCTACAATCCAAATCGAAAATTATCACTCTGAATCAGGCGCATTCTAAACAACAGATATTCTGTATAGTGTAGATAATAGCGATTTGATAAGTTGTTATTTTGTATATAACAGCGATTTGATGTTCTTACGTAGTAATATGATAAATTGATAAATACTTAATCATGAGCCGGGCTAGGATTTCCCTAGAAATCTGTTCTACTGATGCCGGGGCATCAAGCTCTCTACCAGATTTTATAACTCAGTTAATTAAAAGGAAATAAGTAATAATATCAATATATATGTATATATTAAGATGTTTCTC
>DATDLD010000200.1:0-6829 GCA_036519475.1 Candidatus Nitrosopolaris sp.
ATTGCTGACAATTTTCACTTACGAGCAATAGAAAGAGGTAATACAGGAACAACGATAAATTTACGTATGATGTCATGATAGCAAAATTATTTTCTAAAAGTTACAACTAACACACTTATCGATCGATAATGTTAAAGGTCAAGTCATTTGCAAAATAATTGATGCTATTGAATGATACCCTACCTTAACCTATTATCAAGAGTTACCACTTGTACACATCATATATGCTTTCAATGGTTCTAATTAGGTCGTAATCATGTTGCAGTTATCACGATTATGTATGAATATTTTTAGTGATTAATGTACTCTATTGCTCTCTATTGGCCTGCAATATGAAATATTGAATTAGTACTTGACCTAGCGGCAGTGATCTTGGAGGTCGCTAACCTTAGACAAGTTTAAGGTATTGACCTTTTCTCTTGAAGGAATATCTTGCAATCCTATCGGAAAATGTATTGGCAAGTATCAAAAAGATGAACATACATTTCTGAGAATGAAGAGTGTATAATATAGCAATATTCTAAACACAGGGAACTAAATACGTCGTCTTTGTGATAAGACATTATCTATTACCTTAATTCAAGATTTTCAAGAGACGTTTCTCTAGTGCATTAAAGATTATCAGAGGGCATTTATAGAATAAAATTAAAATGTTATTTGACTTACTCCTATCTGTGTCCCAAGACCAGAGAATATTAAGATGTTTACCAATAGTACTGACAAAACCGTTAAAGCTGATAGCATTATTCCCCTATACCCAGTTGGAAGCAAATGTCTCTTTATCATGATAAGAAATGAAATTGAAAGAAGCGCAGCAATTGAAGCGGAAGATATTAAACTTGCATTTGCAATCATTTTTCCAGCAGCAGAGATACCGGAGCTCACTCCTATCTGTGTCCCAAGACCAGAGAATATTAAGATGTTTACCAATAGTACTGACAAAACCGTTAAAGCTGATAGCATTATTCCCCTATACCCAGTTGGAAGCAAATGTCTCTTTATCATGATAAGAAATGAAATTGAGAGAAGCGCAGCAATTGAAGCAGAAGATATTAAACTTGCATTTGCAATCATTTTTCCAGCAGCAGAGATAGTCGGGAAAATTATATGAGAACTCGTAAATAAATTGTAAACAAGAAACATACTAACACCTATTAAACTCAGAACAAATGCATATTCTCGGAGACCGTTCCGCTGTGGATCAGCGAGTCTTAAGGAGTCTGAAGGAAACGTAATAGCCGGGCCAGATGTATTTTCTTCGTCGTCATTAGACGCCACGGGAGGAGACCCACCCTCAATCTGGCGAAACATTTGCATCCCTTCTTTTGTAATTATATAATGTCTGGAATCTTTATTGATATAATTACTCATCCTCTGTAGGTGATAATAAATTGAACCGGTCGAAAGACCTGTTGCATCCCTAATTTCAGAGAAACTTGCTGAGCCATTCTTTTCAGTGATCGCTCTTAAAATTTTTATTCTTGTGCGTCTTGCACGAAGCTGTGTCTCCCCTGTCAATGTCGTTCATATATCCTAAAATATATTTATTTATATTTTTTTCTAACAAAATCGTGAAAAGGATGATTGCGCGCTTTCATTAAGCTACCTCCGATCCATCCTAAGAAAGGAGCAGAACTCCCTGGGATTATGTCTAAAAATTCGTTTCTGTCTCTGAGTGGAGAAGATTCTACTAGAAAGACGACCATATTGAAAATACCGATTCGGCAGAGAAATTTACTCTTTTCCACTAAAAATAAATCAGATGACTTGGGCATTCTGGTACTCTAATTTGTAACTTTGACATCGCTCTAAGACTGGTAAGACTTATAGAGATATATTATACAATATCTTAAGCACCAAGGCCACGTGGGGTCGTAGCGAAGCCAGGCATCGCAACGGGCTCCAGATCCAATAAATAGGGCAAGTCTCACCACAGACGAGGAAACCCGTGGGTCAAGGGTTCAATTGACTAGGGCCAAAAGCAGGGTCAGAACATATCCCTTCGGCCCCACTATCTTTCCGAGGTGTTTCATTTGCGATTGCTTTGTAGTCTTCCAGATTATGAGTTGATTTCCATTGGTTTTCTAACTTAAAAATACTTTATTCAATATGTCTCAAGTAATCCTTAGGTGGACTCGTAGTGTTTTGTTTCTGAAACATGTACTATTGATCTAGAATTATGCCACATTCGAGTGAGAAAACCGGTAATACCGTTGACATCTAGCTGAAGATAAGTGGTTGTGGCGTCCAGTCAAGTATTGCTTAGAGTCGATATATCTATGTGCAAGAATTTTTGCAATTCCGAACGATCATTTGTCATAAAACGTTGGCCAAATGGAGCACATTAGTCATTGACAGTTACTTGTGATTTTGCGAGACGTACGTTGTAAGCCTTTCTCCCTATAACAGCTAGCCAGGACTTAATTTTTATTCCCACAATATCTCTTTTTAGATGGAATTATTAGGTGCGGTGCCGATATCGATACCACATGCCTACCCTGATCATAGCTATACCTGCTGAAACAGTAAGCAGGCCAGAGACTACAAGAAGAGGACTGACCACCGATTTTAGTGGACCAGGGGCCATTGAGTTAAATTTGCAATCATGCTGAAGCTTAGAACATTCCTTGAGAACAGGGAATGAGAGCAAGATAACGACAAACACGACTAATATAGCAATCCCAATACTAGAAAAGATAGCACCTGATTTTATAATAATAAGGCTATCCATTTTATATTATATTATACTGGCGACTCATATTTCTACTGACTACTGTGAATGGACTTGACGTATATCTAAAGTTACAAAACGATAAAGGCTTTCTTTGCTAACTACCCTATAGCTATCGTTGAAATAAATGAAAGGCAAACGCCGGTGAAGATGATCGTTCCATACTCTATGGACTTCACCGAAATACTCCCTCTTTGCTTTTCCTTTCATCCTTAAAATCTCGTGTGATATCATGTGGGAAACTGCCGCGCAGTTTGAGTCAGCGAAGAATTTAACACGTAGTTCGTCTGAAAGTGAGCTCGCTGGTCTCTTCCAGAGCATTAGTCCAAAGTTCTCAGCAGTATATCCTTCTATAGGGCAGTCTGTCCAAATGGGCTTAGAGTAGCTCAAATAGAAATGGTATATTCCTTTCCCTCTTTGGTTATGATCCCGTATGAGATACCCGATGGACATTCTATCAAAAATTTTTCCTGGAATCACAGGTAAAATGTCACTCTCGACCTTCAAATTCATATTAAATTGATGTTTTAGCCACCATTGATAAAATCTAGCCATTGAATGGACATAACCCATATCTTGTTCTTGTCTTTGCCGCCATTCTTCATTCTTGGCAATATATATAAAAAAGACATTAACCTTAGACAACTTTTTAGTATTTCAACTAAAGTCTATATAAAACAGTTTGCCATTGTAAGAGCAGTGAATCTGAGTACCCTACATCGAAGTTGGTGGTAACCCTGTTTCAGGCTATCTTACAAATCCTTGTTTTCTACGTCCCTTATGATGCCTCAATAATCTAATATTTGATGCATTAAAACCATATTTCTTGGCTCATTTTTATCGATAGATTATTAATTCAGTAACGATATATCTCGATGGGTTTTAATAGTGCCATTCGAAAAAGTTGGAGCAGTAATTCTCCTCGTATCCGATATGAACAATTCTTTAAAATTCTATCGTGATATTTTAGGCTTGCCAATTAAAAATCAATCTCAGGAGTGGACTGAGTTCTTCAGTAGCAGTACCGTCCTCGCCATACATCCTGCAAAGGCAAAAAACCGGATAAGGACAGAAGCCAACATGTTGGTGGGCTTCATGGTAAACGACTTAGATAGTACGGTTAAGGAATTAAATGAGAAAAATGTAAAATTTTTTAAAAAGCCTAAGGAGGAACCGTTTGGGAAACATGCTATTATTGAAGATCCAGACGGTCATCTCATTTCGATCGCGCAGATCGATGCAAAATCAACCGAAGGATTTGATCTTTTGGGTTTGATTGGAGCAGAATAACCAATCATAAATTAAGCTTAGACTACATGTAGTTGAAAATCTCTAGCTCATAACTGAGTTATCACTATGTCGGTTGTAAAACAGACTGACTTACCAGGTAAAACCAGAATCGTATGTGGCCCAATAGCTGCACCGCTATCTATTATGATCACATATTCTTGATTAGTTAGTTAATCAATTTATGCATATTGTCCTCATATAGTACTTTTAACGAGTTTAGTAGAGCTAATAAGTATGAATATGAATCGGAAGGCAAATAAGACCAAGCTTGGTGAGATCTCTGAATTTTGGCTATGTCGAATAAACACTCATGAAAATACTCATTGCTGAAGACGAAAGAGACGTTGCGCTGCTTTATAAAAACGCACTTGATAGAAGAAATCACCAGGTTATATTGGCTGAAAATGGCAAAATGTGCCTTGATATTTACCATAAAGAATTTGAACACGTTCTATCTGAAAGTCCAATATCCTCTATACCCTTTGACGCAACTATATTGGATCATAAAATGCCGAAGATTAACGGAATGGATGTTGCAAAGGAAATCCTTGCTATAAATCCTCGCCAACGAATCATATTTGCATCGGCTTTTGTTAAAGAGACACTGGCAACCTCGATAAGAGAACTTAAGCAGGTAGTAGAACTACTGCAGAAACCTTTTGGCATCAATCTGTTGATAGATACTTTAGAGGATAGAAACATCTACAAAGAACTGAAAAAACTAAATGTAGATTTACAAATAATTCGAGCTGTGAATCCCACACATGAACAGATATCTGATTTGTTAACTAGATTGCAAAGAATTCAAAGGGGGAGGGGCAGTTGAACCTTATTCTTATCCTTCTAGTCAATTTTTACCGTTTAGATGCCAAATGAACTTTGCCAATTTGGCTAAACTATCAGATTCCAAGTCTAACAAAAGATAACTTTTAGAACGTCGGCCAGATTGACTAACGTCTTACGAGGACAGCATTAACGCTTCCATTTTGCCCGGGTCTGGAAACTACCTTTGCAATGCCTTCTTCCGTCTCAAATAAGGCTCCCTTGCTTATCACTCCTCTTCTCTCGTAATCCTTATTTGCAGGATTCTTTATCACCCGAATAATCTTTAATCTCTTTGTCGTTTTAGAGAGAGTATCAGAGACATTTGCAAATTCGGCGCTCTTAAGAGCAAATTTAAAATTATTACCTCGTGTGCGTCGGCTGACCATCTCCGTTGTTCCAACAACTGCTTCATTAGGATATCTGTCGATTTCATATTTCCTCCTGCCTCGGAGTGGTACCTTGCGGCCTCCTGTGTATTTTCGTCCGAAGAGGTTCTCTATAGACTTACGCATTAGACACCATTGTTGATCCTCTATGCTAATTAATCTTTTACTGATCTTTTATTGTCTGTTATATTTGTTGTCTTGTGAAATCATGGCGGTTATCTTGTTTTTTTTCGATTTCTTTATCTGTCGAAGGCAGAACGAGTGACTTTAGAGAATCAAGATTTGTAACACCAAAATAATTTTGGAACTTCTTAGCAGTTCTATATATTTTTAATCTTCCCAAGTTTTCAGATTCAATAAAACCTGATTGCTTCAATTCTCTAAGATGTCGATATGCCTGAGTACCTCTGATATCGACGATACGTCTAGAAGTAATGGGCTGCTCGTAGGCGATATAAGAAAGTGTCTTCAGTACAGCGGTCCCCAATAGGGGTTGTTGTGCAAACCTTCTAATAACAGCGGTAAAATTAGGTTTTAACTGAAACACAAAGTTTCCATCCTCAAGTCTAGCAATCTCAAGAGCCTTGAAAACAGATTTGGTTGTTTTCATCAGGTCAAAGATAACTTTCAGTGTTTTCTCTTTTGAATTTGTACCTGATGCTCTTGTCAGTTCTTCTATCGACAAAGGTCTTCCTGATGAATAGAGGGCTGCCTCGATCCTACCAATGATTTCAGCCTCCGGAAGACCTTCTATCATCTTTGAAACCAATTGCTCTTCACTCTGATGGTTAGGTAGTCATTGTTATCTTTATATCCTCTTCAGCGTCAACTTGTTCCAGTTCTATCTTTCCTTTAGTAGCTAAGTGAAGTATCGCGAGAAAGCATCTCGCAACTTCAATAGAATTCATACCAGAAACGATGGTCTTAAACATTAAAGTTTTATCTGCACCAACTATGTCAAAAACCATGTTCTCATATTCTTGTATAACTTGTTCTAACTTTCCGAAGTACTGATCAAAGTCAAACGTATCTAGTGGGTCAAGCCGAACTAGTTTATCTTTCTTGTTATTTTGATTCGTAATGTCCAGTATCATATTTTCAAGAACTTGAAGTAGGTCTTCCAAAGATAGAGGATATGTAGATTCAAAGCGGAAAGGCAACTGTACAACATTTAGAGGGATAATGGGTTTATCGCTTTGAGGCTCTTCAATCTGTTTCCGTTGCATTGCTATTTTCTCCAAGTTAAATATGCTCTCAACCTTGAGACGATGTATCATCGATGACGATACGGCTGCTATACCGCATATTCTGAGGTCCTTCTTCCCTGTTAGACCTAAAAGGTTTAGAAGCATCTGGAGAAGCAGGGATACGTTAATATCCCAAACATTTTTTTTGCCAACGATTGAAGGATTAAACAGAATATTTAAGGGAGGCTCCGCAATCTTCTTTCTTGGTTCGTCTTCGTATTTGCTCTCTTCAGCAGACACAAGTTAACATAAATCGACCTATGTTTAATAGATATTTCGTCGAATAATATGAACATTCACGTTGATAAAGTTTACTTTGAGCTTGGATCACTGCCAAGGTCGTACAAGAG
>DATDLD010000201.1:0-6476 GCA_036519475.1 Candidatus Nitrosopolaris sp.
GCTTGTAATATTTATATTAAAGGAATGCCATAATAATAATACTTATTATTTATAATATGAAAACTTCAATCATATGTTCAATATGTAACAAGAAAGAAGGTCAAGCAGTTACAGATCCTAAATCTGGTGAGGTTATCTGCAGTAATTGCGGTATGGTAATGGTAGAGGCTGTCTCTGAAAATCGTTCTGAATGGCGTGCATTCAAAACTGAGGAAGCGAACCAAAGAAGTAGTACAGGAACACCTACTTCCCTAGCACGTCATGACATGGGTCTTGCTACAATCATAGGAAGAACTGATAAGGATGCTAGTGGACGAGGATTGGATGCTTCTATGCGTTCTACAATGGAACGATTGAGGACCTGGGATTCTAGAATACAAGTATATTCTCCTGCAGACAGAAACCTAAGGCAGGCTTTTGGTATGCTAGAACGAGTAAAAGACAAGCTTGGATTGTCAGCTACAATAATTGAAAAGACTGCATATATCTACAGAAAAGCTCAGGAAAGAGGCTTGGTGCGAGGAAGAACTATTCGCTCGGTAATGGCTGCAGCAATATATATTACATGTAGAGAAATGGCTATGTCAAGAACATTAAATGATGTAGCATTTCTTAACAACATCAAACGCAAAGAACTTGCTAGAACCATTAGGCTGCTGATATTAGAACTTGACATTAAGATCCCGATACTGGATCCAATAAAATGCGTTGTAAGAGTTGCAAACAAGGTTAACCTAAGCGAAAAAACAAAACGTCAAGCAATGGCTATCATGCACAACGTTACAAAAAGTGGAATATCTGCTGGTAAAGATCCTATGGGTCTAGCGGGCTCAGTCCTTTACTTATCTTCTAAGAATTCTGGCGAAAATATAACTCAAATGGATATTGCAGAGGCAGCAGGAGTAACAGAAGTGACTATCAGGAACAGATTCAAGGATCTTAGAAATCGAATAGACTTAAATTAAAATCCAAACCAAATAGTGGCGTTGCTAATGCAACATACAAGACATTACCACCACATACGGAATCTCAATCGCCTCGAAGGATATGAAATTTTACTGCTCTAAAAATATTGTTTTTACTGTTGTCTGCGTCTCTTGCTTTCGATTAGGCCCATTAACTTGTAGCCATATTCAAGGTTATGTCTTACATGATTGATTCCATGTGTATCATGTGGTATAAATTTACCATCGAGAACGCTTTCAATGTATGTTTTGATCTTTCTTATTGAAATAATAGCATGTTGAAGCTGGTTATCTGTAATCTCTCTTCCAAGTTCTTTTTGAACTTCACACCGAAATTCTTCTTCGTTTCTTATTAATTCACAATATTTCTGTAACTTGCTGTGGTTAAGGCAAAGATCACTTAATTTTTTGGTATCTGAATTAGGTAAGTTGGCAACTGACTCTACTAGCTCCCTTTTGTTCCTACTAGTAATCTGATTAAGACTTTCTATAAGCCCATCATTCTCTTCGTCAAAATCTTCGTTGGGGTATGATAGAGTACTCGGAATTTGAAGAAGTACCTTCGCCATAGCTTCTGATTTTCTAATTTGATAGTATCTTTCTGCACCATAGAGTCCTACTTTTTTACCTTTAGTATCAGTTCCTCGCTCAAGAATCGAAAGAACATCTACAATAATTCTAGGATAATCCACCATCAAACTATTTTGGAAGTTTTGATAGTTTTCCATGATATCCTTGTAAATATTAAACGTTAAATCAGTCTCCATTCTTGTTACAGCAAGCTTTTCTTCTTTTTGTTCTATGCCCTTTGTAGCTATCGTCAGAAAATCACATAATTCTGATTGAGAAAAAATGTGCTTATTAACCACACAAGAGTCGGCGACTATTTTAATGATCGTAATCCATGGTATGTAATTATTTACAGTGAATTTAATCTGTAAATCTTCCATGACCTTTTTATAAGTTTCCTCACTTTCTTTAAGTTTTAATACATCAAGAAGTTGGCGTATCTTATTTCTATATCTGGATAAAGAATCAATACCATCATTATATTCATCTTTATTTCTTGAAAAATGCTTCTTATTGATATTGTAATCTTGCTTCATCGTATCATACCTCCACTAATAGTTCCAGTGATAGCTCCGGCAAAAACCATACTTCATATGCAAATGAACCCCGTTCAATTCTTACAAGACTTGCATCGCTCGTATTTACTGGAAGTGCCTTTGGGAGGTATTCTTGCATACCGTACTAATATATGGCCTTTGACTTATTTAATGTTACTAGCACTTGGTAATAAATTATTATATTATCTAAAGTATTAAATTTAAAGATATCATTATAGTAACAAAGTCCTACAAATATTTTAATGGATAAAATTATCGTTTGTTTAAATAAACAAAAAAAAGTTAGTTGATTTGTGTAAAACAAATGCTACCTGGTTCTTTTCGGCTAGGCTCTATTTATTCCGACAGGATCTTTTCTAAGCTCTTGTACATGGCCTTTCTTAGCTACAAGGAATGTATTGACACTTGCATAAGGAAGATTGAGTCTGATTTTTGACCTTATTTCTTCTCCCAACTTTGGAAACCAAACGTCGATAAGAACTCCTCTTACCATTAACTGAAGTTAAGTTAGTTTGGGTAGACGAACAAATGAATCCATCTCATACTAATATTGTCTGACTCATTTTTATCCTACTGTAATTTTCCCCGTCATGTAAGGATGAATTTTACAGTGATATGGATGTTCACCTAGTCCAATTTTGCTTGCTGGGATACTATACTTTTGACCGGAATTCAAGATATCTGAATCGAATAGTTTACCTACGTTAGGGTCTGTGGGACCACTTCCACTAGTAGCACTATGAGGTACAGTATCATCATTAGTCCATATAACTAAGGCGTTAGTCTTCGCCTTTACGACATCAGGATTAAAGCTTGGATTACCTTGTATTGAGGATCCTTTTAGGATGACTACTGCAGCCCTGGTGGTGAATTTAGATTCATCTACTACTGATACCTGTTTATTTTTATTATCATTATTCTGAGTAGCTGATTCCGTAGGTGCAAGATCTGTCCTGTCTACTGAGTTTATTTTCCCTGGAGTCGGCGTGAACTTCGCAAACAAGTAATATGATAGAATTCCGGTAATTGCTCCTAGTACAAGGAGTATAATAAAGGCGACTCTTCCAACAGAGCTCATAACTTTATGTGTTCTAGCTCATAACCTATATATAATATGTGCTTACATCGATAAAGTTTACTGAAAAAAATTGTGATTCATGTATACAATTTCACAAAAAAATACTATTTGATAGAATCCTAGATGAAAGATATCTTATAGATAAATATATGAACAAATATTATAACATATTATGTAGTTTAGTTTGGTTAGCTGGAGCTACATTGTTACATGCAATAAGTGTGGATATATATCTGCAGAAAAATTATCAGAGAAAAAAGCAAAGGAGCTTTTGCATTCCCATGTAGGTGGACTGAATCATTGTACTATTGGACATATTAAACTCATGAAGGTAAGAACCTAAACATTTCCTTTCGAAAATCCATCTGTAAATGTAGCTCACTGTGTTGGTCAAGGAATATTACTACCAAGTATAGACAAAAAAACTCGCTCCCACATGGAAGGCATATGGTTTGGGACAAAAAGGTAGTAGAAGAAACGCCACCTACAGCTGCCTATACATAACTAAATAAGTAGCAGTAGAGATAGTTCACAAGTCTTTTAGAAAAAGTAAAATCTTTCTATTGTTCACTAATATAAATGGGATTAGATCTAAAACCACTTATAACACCATCTGCTGCTTCTATATCTGAACTATCAAATAATATAATTGCTGTCGACGCCTACAATGCGATCTATCAATTTCTTGCAACCATTAGAGGACCTACGGGCGAATTACTTACAAATAGCAAGGGTGAAATAACAAGCCATCTAAGCGGTCTGTTTTATCGTAATGTCAATTTACTAGCAGATAATATAAAATTGATATATGTTTTCGATGGTAAGCCTAGTCCCTTAAAGTCAAAAGAGATTGAACGAAGGCGCCAAATAAAACATGAGGCTTATGAAAAATATCAGGAAGCACTGATAGGGGGTAGATTTACAGACGCACGAAAGTACAGCCAGGCTACATCTGTTTTAACAGATGAAATGGCAGAGGATTCAAAAAAGATTCTAACTTTACTAGGAGTTCCTTATATCCAGGCCCCATCCGAAGGGGAAGCCGCTGCCGCCCTCCTAACAAAACTTGGTATTGCATTTGCATGTGCAAGTCAGGATTATGATTCAATACTGTTCGGTACTAAGAGACTCATACGTAATCTCACAATCAGTGGGAAGAGAAAAGTTCCAAACAAGAATATATACTTAGATATTGAACCGGAAATTATTGAATATAAACATGTACTTGAGCAAACTGGATTAACAAACGAACAACTAGTCGATGTTGGAATTTTGATAGGAACAGACTATAATCCAGGAGGTTTTGCAGGCATTGGACCTAAGACCGCTTTGAAGTTAATTAGAGAATATGGCGATTTAGAACATATTGATAAAGTTAAAGACTTATTATTGGACATTCCATATCAGGAAATACGTAATATCTTTTTAAAACCAGAGGTTCCAGATGTAGATAATATTCAATTCAATGAGGTGAATCACAATGGTATCATTGATTTTCTATGTATAGAAAAAAATTTTTCTGCAGACCGTGTGAACGGATCTCTAGAGAAACTAGAAAAATCAATTGCGAATCGTAGTCAATCATTAGAAAAATGGTTTTGATATTTAACCTAATTCAATTTACGCCTTTTCTTTTCAGCATTTTTTTCAGCATTAAGTCTTTCTAGTTCATATTTATTTAGATCAGCAAATTTTATTTCATTAGCAAGGACTGAGTGAACCTGCTTTATTTGCCTAAACATTTTCTGGCATATACTACGATAATCAGGATGTCCCTGAGGAATAGTTCTAAGTTCGATCATATGACATGCTTCACGCAAATTGAGCTTCATAAAATATGGATATTTATATGCAAAGTTAACTATATACTGTCCTTGTTCAGGCATTTTCTTTGAAATAAGTTGGTAGACCTCATTACACTTATACATACAATCATTAAAATCTTTAGCAATGCCCAAGTTAATAACCTCAGTAGGAATGTCATATCCATGTCTAGTCGAGAGCAGCTGTCTTTCTATTGTAAGCATTCTATGACGATGTAGATCACGGAACATCCCAAAATTTGTAAACAATTCAAATGTATATTCTACCATCTCAAAGGCCCTCCCTGGACGTTGTCTACGATTACTTCGAAATTTTGAATACGTTTGAATTATTTTATACCTGTCTTCTGGTTGAAGAGATCTTATGTATTGTGTAAGGCTTTCAAGAGACTGGCCTTCCGCATATTCATACAAAATAGCGGAGGCTACTTTTATCTCGGCTTCAAAATTATCTTCAAAATTAAGTAGCTTTACGTATTGGGGATTTTTATCTGGTTTAATATTTTTTATATGATCTTGAATCAGTTCTAATATCGCATTCTTAGTATCTACAAGATATGCCTGAAGCATCTGCCCATACTTGTCGTTTGCTCGCTTTACAAAGGCTGGAATGACTACGCTTAGCTCTATGTGCAGCTGATTTGCCAGTGATTTTATCTCCTTCAAATTTGAGGCGAACATTGTGGATAGCAAATATTCAAATGCCCTGCCATTTCCTGTAATGCCTAAATTCGTAAGGGTAGAAGCAGGCAAAAGCCCACGGAGGACATCTAATGCCTTAGCTTTGATTGTTGCATTATAAATCCGCTTTGCGGAATCGATGTCTTTATCGGCTTTCAAATTACTATAAAGTGTGTCACGTTTTGAGATCGAATCAAAAAAGGAAAAGTTATCTATTGGTGCTAATTCTGAAATAAATTTTCTTGCCGGCTGAATATTCTTGCTATATATTTCAAAGGCGTAATCGCAGGCCTGTATATATCGGTCAGCATGAGGCGATGCCATAATATCCTCTTCTTGACAATATTTGTATTGACCGTTGATCTTTTGGTCAAATGCTACATAGCGAGAAGATTTTTCAAGGTACGATAATCCAATCCTATGATCTTCTATTTTCTTAGCAGCAATATTTGAAAGCCATTCCATCGCAACTTGTGCTTCTCCTAGTTCAGCTACAGAATCATCGCCATATTCTAACAAAACTCTTTCATAGAATTCTTCACCTTTGTTTGGATTTCCTGCAAATTCGTCTAGGAATATACGCCGCATTGTTTTATCTGTTCTAGAATACCTTGACATTAATGCCCCTCTATCTACCTGCCTAGGTGTAATTATTGCAAAAACTGTTCCATCAGTATTGGAAAAATGTGCTTCAAGTGCCGATCTTTCTTTCTCAGAGAAATTATCGCGAAAAGTTCTATTAAAGTTCATAAATATGTATATACAGTCGTCACGGATAAAAACTAGTAGTATCTAAAAACTA
>DATDLD010000202.1:0-2186 GCA_036519475.1 Candidatus Nitrosopolaris sp.
AAATTTGAAAATTATTGAGTTTGAGTTTGGTTTTGAGCCTTTGGCAAAGGTAGCTGGAAGAATGGAAAACCGCTGCTCCCGAGGGCATACGGCATTTGTCCATTCCATTTTGATATGGCCTGCCATTGGAGGTATTCTGGACTTTCTCTTAATTGACTCGTGATAATCTTTATTGCTTGTGATTCACCACCTGCCCTAGCAGCGGTTGCTCTTGCTTGTCCTTCAGCCTGGGCAACGGATTGATTTGCAACTACCGAAACAGACCTTAGATTATTTAGTTCAGTAAGATATTTTTGAAAAGCTACTACTTTTTGTTCAATTTGTGAAGCAAAAGCATCCGAAAATTTAAAGTCAGTGATAAATACATTTTGTGTCTGAATATCATTTGCAGCAAGCGTACTTCTTATCGCATTAGCAATAACACTTTTTGCCGTTGCTCTCTTTGTGATTAATTCTTCTGCATTAAATTTGGCTACGCTAGCTTTGACCGATTCTTGAATAGTTGGGGATATTACACGGTCTGCATAGTTGACACCCAAGATTTGATATATCTTATTTGCTTCCGTTGGATCAATTCTATAGTTTAATGCAATAACAGTCTGCACTTCTTGTAAATCATTTGATGCAGCACTTGCTTCTGCCTGGAACTTTTGTGTTCTTACCTCCATTGGAACGACTTGTTCTAGAAAAGGAGCAATGAAATGTACACCTTCTCCTAATACCCTATTTTCAACTGCTCCAAGGTAAAGCACTACACCCCTATGACCTGCTTCAACAATTACTATTGATTCAGCCAGTATAACTATAATAACAATTATTGTAATAACTGCTGCTGCAATTTTTATCTTATTAGTGCTCGGAAAACGTGGTGCTTTGTAGTATGACATCCTTAATTAGGTTAGAAGTTGTAGACTATTGTATATATATTTAGGCTTGATTCCGTTATTGTATTCTTATCATAGCCATCTCTAAACAAGTATGTTAATTTATTATTCCACGAGAAAAACGATATTAACGTTCTGCGATATTTGTTGTTCTCCTGTCAATATTGGAGTTGATGGTGCGGATGCTTCATTTTTGAGTGATGCGGCACCATACGGTGTTGGTCCTGTAAAGAACGGTGTTACTTGATCAATACTTACTGTCCTTATTCCTACTATTTTGAGTCCCAATGCTGAAGCAGCAATATCTGCCTTTTCTTTTGCATTATCAATAGCATCGTTTACCAATTCCTTCCTAATATCATCAAGTTTCTTATCTGACAGACTAAAATAGATGCTATTTACATTGTTGGCACCGGACGAAACTGCAATGTCAATCCATTCTGATGTGTTATTTACATTGTTGCTGTCTATCTGTATAGAATTGCTGACAGTAAATCCAATTAATTTGCCTTGGTTCTTATCTATAGAGTAGTCACGGTTTGGAGTTATGGTGAATGACGACGTACTTGTTTCGTTATCTTTAACACCTGCTATTTTAAGAGCACTGATGATCTTGTTCATTAATTCAGAATTTGCGGCTAACGCAGCTTTTGCCTTCGTATTGGTTGTTTCCACACCTAGTGACACAGTAACTTTATCAGGTTTTATCTGTGTAGTGGCAGAGCCTGTCACGAACAATGTTTTGTTATTATCAGACGAAGATAATTGAGCGTATGCATCATGTTGATTGGTGGCAGATAAGTAGGCCAACAAACCTGATATAAATAGGCCAACAAATGCCGCTATTGACAAAATTATTGAAGTATTGCGCATAGTCATACTTGATTTAAAAATTACCATTTAACTACTAAGAGAAACTACGTGATAAGTATTTCTTGAAGTATCTTAGTAAACCTTAGGAATGTCATGAATATTCATAATTGTTACCATAATTATGCCTAGATACCGCTTTAAACCCGGAATACAATCTATAGAAATAGTATTATTCTAATTCATATCTGTACGTGTCCATATACCAACCAGCATTATTTTAATAATTTAAAATAGGTTAGCTATCTGGTGAGAAAGTCGGCGTAACTTTAATGAAGGGATTGCCTTGTTAATTATTTATGAAATGGTTTGGACACCATGAAACTGATAATAAGCCTAAACTTTTGACCTGTAAATATTGTAACACGAAATTCGAGGACAAGGAAAAGTTAAAGAGACATATAAGAAATGCACACAATGAAGAAGGTAGTG
>DATDLD010000203.1:0-10336 GCA_036519475.1 Candidatus Nitrosopolaris sp.
ATTAACCCTATTTTTATCATGACACATCGAAATTATATGTAGTTATTTATATTTCACTACTGTAAGCCAGGCATTTACTGCCATTCTTAGCTAAGGATGGGTTTCTTACTAATATCCTATTTCATCTTAGAAGACATCGCCTAAGCTGATTAAGCATGAGGTCAGCTACCCAACTATGACAAAGTTGTAATGTAAATTTCAATTACCGTAGGTATACATATTTCTTTAACTTATTTTTTTGGCGAGGGGGTAGTCAGATAATCCTTGTGGTGCAACCTTCTATCTATTTGTAGTCTTCCACTTACTGGAGCGACACTACAGCAGGTGCTATCATGTCTTTTCTTGTTTTTTTAATATCTGACGACTGTCATAATTAAGTGATATCAATTACCTGATGTCAACGATATATGACCATAAAACAACCAAGCCTTAAAGTAATGGTAGGGTAACTGCACCTTGTGAGGCTGAGGTTACCAATGTCGCATATTTAGCTAATGCACCACTAGAGTAATGTGGTTTTATGCTTCTCCACTTTTTCCTCCTCTTATTCATCTCGCTCTTTGAGATAACAATGTCTATAACACCTCTCTGCGTGTCGATGACTATTGTATCCTGATTTTTTATCAGTGAAATCGGTCCGCCTACCATTGCCTCTGGCGCTACGTGGCCAACCATGAGCCCTCTGGTGGCACCAGAGAATCTACCATCAGTAATCATGGCCACATCTTCTCCCAGTCCTTGTCCAACTATAGCGGCTGTTACTGCTAGCATCTCTCGCATTCCTGGTCCGCCCTTAGGCCCTTCATATCTGATTACCACGATATCCCCCTTTTTTATCCTGTTACTAGACACGGCCTCAAAGGCCGCTTCTTCGTTATCGAAGACCTTGGCCTTCCCAACAAATCGAGAAATCTTAGTACCGGCAATTTTCACTACGGCACCATGAGGAGCCAGCGATCCCTTCAAGATCTTTATAGTACCCTCCTTATGAATTGGGGATTCAACTGGCCTTACAATATTATTCTTGAATTGGGGTTCAGAATGGAATAATTCAATATTATTTCGTAATGACGTCCCGGTTACAGTCATCACTTCTCCATTGATTAATCCTTTTTGAAAAAGTTCTTTCACGATTACCGGGATCCCTCCTACTTTATCTAGGTCAAGCATGACATAAGATCCGCCCGGTCTGATATCTGCAATGTGAGGGGTTCTTTTGCGAATTCTTTCAAAATCGTTTAGAGTCAACTTCACACCCATCTCTTTGGCGAGCGCCAAGAGATGAAGCACTGCGTTGGTTGAACCGCCTATAGCGTTAGTTAACACGATTGCATTTTCAAAGGCTTCAAATGTCATTATATCTTTCGGACGAATATTATTCTCAATTAAAGAGAAGATTGCCTTTCCAGTATCATAACATACTTTGTTTCGTCTGTCGCTTTCGGCTGGCGGAGACGCGCTGCCAGGCAATGACATCCCGATTGCTTCACCTATAGAAGCCATGGTATTGGCGGTATACATGCCACCACAAGACCCCGCTCCTGGACATGCAACATTTTCCAGCTCTGTGATCTCCTCTAGATTCATCTTACCTGCATCATATGAGCCGACGGCCTCATATACGTCCTGAATGGTGACTTGTTTGCCATTCCAGTAACCTGGCATTATCGTTCCTCCGTATACAAAAATTGAAGGCAAGTTCATACGAGCCATAGCCATCAACGTACCAGGAAGACTCTTGTCACAACCTGATATTCCCACTATGGCGTCGTATTGATGTGCCCTCATCATTATTTCAATTGAATCAGCGATTATCTCTCTGCTAACTAATGAAGATTTCATGCCTTCATGTCCCATAGCTATGCCGTCTGAGACGGCAATCGTAGTAAACTCTCGAGGTGTACATCCTGAATCTCTGACTCCTGCCTTGGATTTCTGGGCAAGTGTGCCTAGGTGTATATTGCAAGGAGTAGCTTCATTACAAGTAGAAGAAACTGCAACCAACGGCTTGCCCAAATCCTCATCATTAAGACCCATAGCCTTGTACATGGCTCGATGAGGTGACCTAGAAGAACCCTCAAGTGTTTTACGACTCTGCAGAATCATTTGCAAGATCTTCTTGTGTATCTATATTTTAAGATTCTCGGATTAAGCTAGAATTTTAATCTAGTCTAGGGTCGCGATAATCTTTAATGCATCTAATCCTTCGATTTTAAAAGTAGTTTCACACATTCCGCATTCGGCATTTCTGCTTGAAAGCTCATTTGCCGATATCTCCTCATTCAAATAGTCACATTTTGGACACCGGAGAGAAAATTTAATATCAAATGATTCTAACTCAATTATTTCAGCCATAATCTATGAATAGGGAGAATCTATGATATTTAAGATATCCTACTCACATGTCAAATAGAATATTGATATTAGAATTAAATATATAAAAAGTCTACCAATATATGCGTGTGATGAATTGAATTGAGCCCGTGTGTATTTTGTTCTATAATTAAAGGCCATTCACCGGTCGCTGAGATTTATGAAGACGTAAACTTTTTAGTGTTGATGGACAAATATCCAATAAACGTTGGTCATACGCTGATAATTCCACGAATCCATTATGATAACCTTCTTTTGATGCCTCCTAAAGATGTGGGAAGGTTGTATTCACTAGTACCGCTTATAGCTAAGGCTGTCGTCTCTGCTGTCAAAGCAGACGGATTTAATGTAGGGCAGAATAATGGAAAAGCAGCTAATCAGATAGTTCCACATGTTCATGTGCATATTGTCCCGCGATTCAACGATGATAGTCCCAATGGAAAATGGCCAGTCAGGCGAGTTGGGTCATATGGGGAGTTGTTGAATGTAGCAGAAAAAATAAGGTCATGTCTGAAGAGTACCTTAATCAACAAGAACCTAAATTAAAATTTGCATTTTAGTCAAAATTTGATATTTGTAAAGTTGGCTAGGATAAAGACGGACACAACTAGAAAATGCATTAGTCTATCTGGATTTACACACTAATCTATTTGTAGAATAAATCAGCAAAATTACTACATGGGTAGTAGATAGGATGCATTCAAGTTATCCTGATTATACGAAAATTCTACTAACTTGAGTAAGTTATTTGATTCCATTTTTAGAGCCCGTAGCTTCGCATCACCTGTAGTCAACATATATAGCCGGTAACGAATATCTTATTTATAGGTACGTTAACTGGACAACAAATCGATATTCGAGTCTGTATAAGAAATAAAGTTTTTTGAGCATTTCTTTGTTTGAGAAGAAAATTATTTCGACCTAAAGAGATCTGAGATTTTCAATCTAGAAGATCTCCTCGTCCTTTCTTATCCCCCCAAGTCCTGTTCTGACGCCTGACCCGCATTCAACGCAGACACTTACAGAAAAGGGAAAGCTTTTCATGCAATTCTTACACGTTGGTCGATTACATGTTGGACAAGATCGCGTAAACCCTTTTGTGTTACATAAGTAGCAGAAACTCATGGTAGTATTAATATGGTAATCTTCTACAAAAGATTATCGGATTCAAATTCAGATTTTCATTGCTTGTGCTATCCTTGCAAGGCCAACAGAGCTTTGAATTGGATGCTGCTAACTAATACACTGACCTTTCCTATTTAATTTGAGAGCCACAAGCCTGACTCATCAGAATTTTCACTTTTCTTATACTTCAGAAAATATCTTGAGATCTTGCGGATTCCGCATTTTTCTCTTATAGTCCTCAAGATATCGTTGAGCTTCACCTTTGGTGTTGAATTTTGCCTCACCTCTAAACGACCCATTCTCATCAATTAAGCTGACGGCATTCCAGCTCCCGTTCTTGCTTAGTTTTTTTACGACGAACATTTCCAGATATGTATACCAAAATCGAGGATAAAAAAAGAACGCTTTTGAATGTATCTATCTCCTTCTCTGTGACCAAGATTAAACGGTCGAACTATATTGGACGGAAGATAACAAACTGGTAAAGCAGGATACATTCAATTTTGAGCATAGCCTGAAATATTTCAAGGTGATCAATACAACATTTGGTTCATGTTCAGTACTTGTTTATTCGGCGGGCATGGCGTTTTGACTTAGGCATTAACAATTGCCTCCGCAAGCTGGACCAACTTGACAGGTTTTATCAGGAGATCGACGTTTTTGTCAGCAAAAAACTTATCCTGCTTAATTTCCAATTTAACATTGGGGAATGCCGTTATAATTATTATCCTTGCTGAAGGAAAGCTGAAGAGTATTTCTTTAGCGGCTTCAAGGCCGTTCTTCTTTCCGGGAAGCTTATAGTCTATGATGGTTATATCGGGAGTATACTTTCTAAAATCGTCGATTATTTCGTCTGCAATGGTGGAGCTGACAATAACACTATATCCTTTTCGTTTCAAATAATCTTTATACAACACTAAAATATCTTCCTCATCTTCTACTATCATAATCCTCACTCGACTTTCATCTCTTACCATAGACTTCATATTATAGAACTATTTTGTTAGAAAAGCATTTAATAGACATGGGAAGCGGGTCTATATCTGAGAATGGCTCCGATTTTTCCAAGACTGCCTATCTGAGAACCTTCTTCAGATTTCCCAGATATTACCTCTACCTTGGTTCCGCTTATACTTGCCAATTCTTCTAAATAATCCACAATTTCTTTTTCTTCAATTTCAAAGTCCATCGCCCCGCAAGATGGACAGGGATGTGCTGAAACCTCCTGCTTGAGAGTAATTAATTCAGATCTATCAGTAAACCTTTCCTGGATATTTCCACACCGTCTGCAGCGTATGTTAATTTTTAAATTGGTAATATCATCATTTACAATTACCATTTCTACACTTCCGCTCTGCAGCGACTTGATCACATCGTAAATACCATATATCCCTAGTCCATTTCCTGCATGCACCTCACTCATAAATTTTTTCACTATTTTCTTTTCCTCTATTGCTCTGTATTCGCTCATAACCCCTTGCTCATTCATTTTATCTATAATTTCGCGTATACCTTCATCGCCCGAATAAGATGTGTCCAATATTGAGATAATATTATTTTGCAATCTATAATCTAAGTATTCCTCCTTTACAAAATTCTCTTTTGTAGGACCAGGTCCACCAACGATCATGCCTTTAACATTAAATTGATCAACGAATATTTTTTGAGCACGATTGCCAATTCTATGGTAGTATTCGTTAAGTTCATTATCACGAAGCCGTTCGAATCTTCTTGCAGATTGACCCCCCTGACGATGTTTACCGGCTACACCTGATGTCATAGTGTCAATAACTTCCCATCTTTCGCCGGTAAGAACCCCAAGTCCGGCTTCTTGCGTATCTATTGCCAAAATACCAATAACTTTGTCATCTTTCATCATGTCTTTTAAATGGTCGATCCAGAAATGATCATCACATCGATATAATTGGATTTGTACTGGTTTAGGAGGACTGACCGAGTAAAGTTCGATCTTTTCAGTACCAAATCCCCTTCCTGTTGAGATGGCGCCGCAAAAGATAACCACACCGTTTTCAGGAGTGGATTTGTAAAGCTTTAGGTGTTCGATTGTCCTGCTCAATGCATCTTGGACATGTGTCCTAGTTAGATCAGACTTGATATTAGATGCTGTGCCAGCTTCATTTCTTAGCTGCGAGATGACTTCAAAAATGGGGCGTCGAGGAGGTATGTATACTGTTACCAGTTCTGTCCCATGGCCAGATATTGCAGCGAGCTTGTTCAGCATCTTAGTTAACTTATATCTTCTTACCGAGTCCCATTTTGTCTGATCAGTGTTAGAATTCATCAGGGATTAGATACTGTGAATGCGTATGTACATAATATAAGGCTATCAAAGTCTACTAAAAACTGTCAAATGTTGCGCAATACAAAGACAGAGCCTCGTTATCATATCTCGACTAAGGCTATTTTTTGGACCTCCTTATGATTTCTGCTAAAAACTGAGAACAAGATTATAAACCTATCAGGATAGAAAATAAACCTTGGTAAATGCTTCCTAGAATTGAATCTATTAGGCAATTAAGAGTTAAAGTAGGTATGACTCAACGCAAGCTGTCTACACTTGCCGGTGTAAGCACATCGATGATAAATCAGATAGAATCAGGCAGATGCAAGCCTAGTTATGACACAGCCCGAAAAATATTTGAAATTCTAAGTTCTCTGGAAGGTCAATCTTCACTGAAAGCAGGAGATATTTGTAATCGCAAGGTGATTGCTGTCCAGAAAAATGAATCTTTGCATGATGCAATCAACAAAATGAGAAGCAATTCTATAAGCCAAATTCCTGTCTTTGATGGCTCCCGGGTGACTGGAATATTGAGTGAAGATGGATTGGCAAAGACAATCATGGAATCAAACATAAAAAACCTCAGCGAGTCAATAATTTCAATGGTTATGGATCCGCCTCCACCAATTGTCGATGTAGCGACTCCCGCCAAGGCATTAATCCCTCTCGTAAGATTTTCAAAATGTGTTTTAGTAAGTGAGAAGGGAAATGTAATAGGCATTATAACAGTGACTGACACGCTAAAGATGGTGGAGTAGCAATACTTATTCGCTCAGTTTTTCGAGTCCTATGCAACAATCTGCGAATTTTATGCATTCTGAACATAATGTCAGTTCACTATCCTCTGCTAGAGGAGAATCACAGAGAGGACATTTTTTTATGCCGCAACTTTTATTTGACGTCAATACTCTTTTCAGTAATGAGATAGACAATGGGACTTATTTGAATCATTTGTAATGCTCTGACTTTTGAATGTGAGCCCTGCCCATTATTTCTGCAGCTTTGGCGTCAATCCTACAAGCTCTGTTCAGGCCTTCAGCCCTTCTTTCTGACCACAGAAATTATTTGTGTGTTTATATATCGACTTAGAACCATCCTATGATTAGAGATTCATGACGATACACCTCTTATTAGCCCTTTTTTTTCCCCTAATTATAACTGGAAGCTTAAGTCCTCAGAGTAAATTCGTAATGCAGAATACCTCATCGTTCATAGACGATGATAAGATAATACATCTGTATGGTGAATTGAAAAACAATACCAACAGAACTCAAACAAATATTGTTGTAAATGCCACGTTTTACGATAGCCACGGTAAATTGCTAAATGAGTTTGAGAGAGCTATTGAACTAAGGACACTCAATCCTGGAGGTATATCTCCATTCGAAATATTATATACAGATCCTAAAACTTCAGATAGCGTAACCCGCTTCGAACTATCTGCCGCAGGTACAGGTGTTGAACTAAAATCTAGAGAGCTGAGCGTTAGTAGTGACAATTCTAGACTAGATCTATATGGCTTTTATTATATTAATGGGAAGGTAGTCAATAAAGGGTCTTATACCGCTAGCAATTCCATGGTTGTAGCTACTTTATATGACAAGGACGGCAGAGTCGTTGCTATCGGAAGAGCTCAAACTGAGCCTGTGAACATTACTTCTCAGTCTGAGGCAGCGTTTGGAATTGCTGTAACTGATAAAGCACAAACTCATAATGTAAAAAGATTCACACTGATCGCCGACTCTGATGAGTATTTGACGGTACCAGAATTTTCTGTGTTGAGCTTATCGCTTTTGTTCTTTATCGTGCTGCTAGCTGCGGTATTTAGCTCTATAAGATGGCACGCAAAGAAAAATATCTCTCTATGAGATGATGCCTGTAGAGGAATTTCAGCTATGGTGTATCTAGAGTATGTAATAAATTTTTTTATTTCTATCTTTGCGTTGAAGTCTATCTCCAGATACTTCAAAAATCAATTGTATGATATTATTAGAAGAATTCGCTGATGTAGAATTCTATCAATTCAATACAATGAATACTTTATGCTGATGTTCAATCTAAGAACGACACTTGGATGACGAATTGTATATATATAGAACGACATTTCAATTGGGCTTTATTCGTCAATTACAATCCAATTCCTCTAATGCCATCAGTCGGTATGATTTTGAAATCCTATACAAAAAGTAAGATCGCCTATTTCGTACCCTATATCCTCGGGGAAATTTAATCGATTAAACCTATGCAAGAACACGGCTATCGTAAACTAAGATGGGAAATTTTTCTAATTGATATATTTATTTTCCACTCTTTTCCAAATTGTTCTATCTTTATGATCCATTATTTCGACTGAATATTTTTCAGCAAGTTCTTTTCTTATAATGTCCGAGTCCTCAAATCTCCCGTCTCTTCTCATATTGCTTCGTAAATTCACAAGTCTTTCGATATCTTTTCTCTCGTGTTCTGGCACCGGCACTAACTTTAAACCAAAAATATCCATAAAATGATTATACAATCTAAGTGCGACCATTGACGTGTCTCTAGTCAGAATATCGTTAGCGGCATATTGGTTTATCTTGTTAACGAATTTCATGAAGGCTGTGAGGGCCAACGGAGTATTAATGTCATTATTCATAGCGCTCTCAAATTCCACTTTAGAATCATAACATAATCTATCCATCGCCGTTATGTCTCCTCCCTTGCCCTCAGCGAAGATTAACTCAGACCCACATGTCTCAATCTGGCGCCACTTTTGCATTGCCTCCTGAAGTAATCTGGGTGTATAGTCAAGAGGTTTTGAATATTGAACTGAAATGCAATAAAGTCTAAGCGTGTTCATACCCCAGTCCTTGAGTGCATGCTCAATACTAATTATATTACCTAGCGATTTAGACATCTTTTCAGAGTTGACGGTAACCATCCCGACATGAATCCATATTTTTGCAAATTCAGAACCCAAAGATGATTCTGATTGAGCAATCTCATTTTCATGGTGGGGAAAAATAAGGTCGTTTCCTCCCCCATGTATTTCAAATGTATTACCAAGGTATTTTAGAGCCATAGCGGAACATTCTATGTGCCATCCTGGCCTACCTTTTCCCCACGGACTCTCAAAGAAGGGACGATCAGAAGAAAACTTCCAGAGTGCGAAATCTAGCGCATCTTCTTTGGACGAGTCTATTTGTACCCTTGCCCCTAATTCCAGCTCTTTGATTGACTTTTTTGATAGCTTTCCGTATCCTGGAAACGTCTTGACTCGAAAATACACTCCTTTTAATGTGATATATGCAAAGCCTTTCAGAATCAATGCTTTTATCAGTTCGACTATTTCACTTATATGCCTAGTAGCGAGAGGATAATGATCTGCATCCAATACATTAAGGGAATGAAAATCTCTAAAATATCTACTGATATACCTAGAACTTATTTCACTGGCTTCCGTTCCTTCGAATCTTGCTCTATTGATTATTTTATCATCGACATCTGTAAAGTTCTGCACAAAGTTAGTACTGTAACCTTTTGAACTCAAATATCTACGAAGAACATCAAAAACAATTATTGTCCTCGCATGACCGATATGTGACTCGTCATAAACAGTAACTCCACATAGATAAATTCGAATCTTATCCTCGCAAGAATATAGATCTTGCAAATCACGAGTTAAGGTATTATACAAACGAATTTCTGTACTCTTATTTCCGGATGTCATATTCAAAGGCTTACCATCCTAGCAATTAGCATTTTATGATCTTCAAACGTTTACGTAAATATCGTTACCAATCTCGTTTACATTGTAAGTAGTTAATTTGACTCCTTGTAGGTAGTCTAACAACTCACCTGTCTTGATATTATAATGCCATGAATGAAGAGGGCATTCTACTATTTCACCATCAATTTCGCCCGGCGCTAGGGAACCATCTTGATGACGGCAGAGAGCTTCGACGGCGTAGTACTTCCCGTTCGCATGAAATAGAGCTATTCTATTGCCGTTGACATTAATTTCCTTGCCGCTCTGTTCAGGGATTTCGCCCTTTTGTGCTGCCTTTACCCAGGTCATTCCTAATTCTCTGTCCTCTAGACGTATTAAATGGTACTAAATTAGTTATATATTTTTAAAGAAAAGTAATGGAGATCGGAAGGACTTGTGAGTGATCCGCAATCAGAGCAATTGTCGTAAGGTTTTCCGAGTCAAAATTCTCTTTCAACACCTTTTTTTCATTCTAAAAGATACGCTAGATAGCATCTTGTCCGTTGGCTCTCCAGCCCGATAGAGCTCAACACAAAAAATCGGTGCCATTAATAGATGTTAACAAAAAGTTGTATTGGATGATTCTAGTAGCTTTCCAGTAACCTGCTACGTACTCGCTAGATAGTTTTCCTCCCATTATCATTCTAGGATAGTTGAAGCACAGACAACATCACACCTACGCATTACCTAGTGTCTGATATACAAAACGTCATACAGATAGATTTTAATCTAGTTTACCGTTGAGAAATTTCTAGTGCAAAGCATAGCCGAAAATAAAGGAAAGAGCG
>DATDLD010000204.1:0-5077 GCA_036519475.1 Candidatus Nitrosopolaris sp.
TTGCCAGAATAGTACAGCAGTCTTCGTGTTTTCAGGCTGATGTTGATTACTTGCTTTCAATAGATCCCATATTCTTGCACTTTGAACTAGGTTACTCGATTGTTCCCAAAATGAAACACTATAATTTCCTCTATCATAAAGACCATTAGATATTATCCCATGGCGATTAGGGTACTCTCCGGATAACAAGCTTGCTTGGACGGTGCATGTAACGGCAGGAAATGCCGGCGCCATTCTAGCGTACTCTCCAATATCCGAAATTTTTTCGATATTTGGAGTCAACCCTGACTGCACATCTTCAAGTTCCAATCCTACAATATCTATTACAATGACGTGTTTTGTCATATCTACTCCACCTTCATTGAGCCTATCCATTACATATTAGAATATACACTATTAAAACGTCCCACTACGTAACATAAAACTTTCTCGACAAAATTATTGCCGGCATTATAAGCATTAGTGTTACTAGTCCATATGCTGTTCCTGCGCTTCCGCTTACAAAAGCAGAATCCAGAACAATAATTGAGAGTACCATCGTTTTGATTGTCCGTTGAATATCCTTCGAAGACAACGGCTGACGTTGGAGTAGCGGTTTAAAAGTGATTATCATTATTATCGCAAATAATGCCAGATTCGCGAATAGATCTTTTAAAAACACTCCAACAAGTCCTGACAAGATGATAATAGATAGAACGGCAAAAATCATAAAAAATGATCCTTTTGCAGTACGCACTTTATCTGTTTCATCAATTTCTTTTCTGCTGAGCCTACTAATCGCAAATACAAACAAAAATAATGATACGGTCATTACAGCAATCCTAGCAGAACTGTTGATGTTTAGTGCGGTCGTTAAAAAAATTGGACTTGATCCTAACATCACATTAAGTGCTCTAGCGGCGCCCATCATCCCAGGACCATAAACGCTATACTTCATCCTGCAATCATAGGAAACGATCGTCCCTGACAAAATAGCTGCAATAATAAAAGTACTCGTACTAACCAGAAGCGAAATAAAGTTTGCGGCGATGATGAAAACAATGCCAATTAGCAATACTTTTCGCTTAGACACAGTACCAGCTGGAAGTGGTCTTAAAGGGCGTTCCCTCCTGTCGACTTCGATATCAAAATAGTCATTTAATACTATTCCACTAAGGTAGAGAAGAATAGAGCATATTATTAGAATACCTAAATGTAACCCACTAGCGTTTGCGGGTTCGACTACTGCGTAATAACCAGCTAGGATATTAGATGGGGCCGTAAATACATTAGGCAGTCTGAATAAGGTCAGATATTGCCTAAGCACAAAAGTCCCCCCATGCGTTACGGTTAATAGTTAATCCAATGGATGACCAAGAATTATTAGGGTCCTTAAATGTCCTACGATCGGTTAAGAGTTAGAATTACTCATCGCATTAACTGCGACGCTATTTTCATGTCTAATAGGCTGAATTGGCAAAGCTCTAAAACCGTGTCAATTCAGCTTAATATCAAGTATGTAAACTGTTGATCATATGATGTTCTCATTGAGAACTTTTAGGGCATTTGAAGCTGCGTAAATAGGATCGTCCTGATACGGATAAAGCTCCACCGTTACGAATCCGTTGTATCCAATTTCATCTATGGCTTTGAATACAGATCGAAAGTCGATAGCACCCTTGCCTGGGATTAAGTGATCGTGCACTCGGCTCTTTGCGATATCGGCTAGGTGAAAATGCTCAATATAGTCAGATAATTTATGGACTATTTTAGCAGGATCCTCCTTGACACAAAAAAAATGCCCTATATCAAAATTAAGTCGTACGACTTCTGAACGAATTCTCTTTATGAGATTTAGAAATTGTTCTGAGCGTTCTAATAGCATATTAGGCTCTGGTTCAACCAGGATGTTGATGCCTTCCCTCTCTGCAACCTTTGTCACCTTGCTCAAATTACTAACAAAAAGTTTTTCTAGTTTTTTTCTATCAATTCGTCCATCGACCGGCCCTCCTGGTTCAGTAGAAAGGTTCCTAGCCCCGACATCCTTTGCCAGCATTATACAATTGATCGTGTGTTCAATACGTAATTGAGCAAAAGCGGCCTTATCTTCAATCCACGAGGGATGATAAATGTCTTGAATAGCATATAGGGTAAAGGCATTCAAATTACTGATTTGCAAATTGTAATTCGATATAAGACGCTTAAGTGAGAGCCTATCTTCTTTTTTGAAGACAGGTGGATAAGCATGAGGGACATCACACAAAATTTCGACACCCTCGTATCCTACTTCAGCAATTTTCCTAACAGCATCTTCTAATGGATGTTTTTTAAAGGCATTAGTACTGAAGGCAAATTTCATACGAGATCATTAATTTTTTTCTTCTTTATTATATTTGTGAAACTAAAACAAGATATACTGAAAAGGGTAAGTTCGAAATCCCAAATTATTATGGATTGCCAAAGTTGTAAGAGAAGAGATGACCGTCCGGATCATCTCTACACTGGATATCAGGGACGATCAACTAATATATACATACTTTCAAAGGAGTAATCGACGATTTGGGCAAAGCTGAACACGAAGACGGTTCACTTGGCATAAACCTTGCAGGTTTGAAGCTGCGTAACCCCACTCTATTAGCTTCAGGCTTCCTAGGAATTTCCCAAGAGATTTTTAACCGACTGTATGCAGCAGGAATTGGTGCAGTTGTCACCAAATCAATCAGCATCGATCCCCGTGAGGGATACAGAAATCCGACAGTCGTAGCTGTAGCAGAAGAGAGTTATTTGAATGCAGTAGGCCTAGCTAATCCGGGAGCAGATGCGTTTTCTAAAGAAATTGAATATAATGTAAACGTACCTATAATAGTTAGTCTTGTAGGCTCAGATGCTAATGACTTCCCTCCTATTATAAAAAAGTTTGATCGATTGAACATCTTAGGCTATGAAATAAATCTATCTTGTCCGCACGTGGCAAAATTAGGCACAGAAGTAGGGGACGACCCAAAATTGGTTGAGCAAATAGTAAAGACAGCCAAGTCTATCACACATAAGCCATTGATTGTCAAGGTCGGGATAGGAAATTCAGACGTAGTAAACATTGCCAAAGTCGCGAAAGACTCTGGAGCTGACGCTGTTACTGCAATTAATACTATCCGAGCTATGGTCATAAATGTAGAAGATGGGATTCCAACTCTAAGCAATAGAGTCGGCGGCTTATCCGGTAGATCGATAAAACCGATAGGTGTTCGGTGCGTATTTGAAATATTCAAAAAAATTGAGATTCCAGTGATTGGATGCGGAGGAATATTCACGTGGGAAGATGCCGTCGAGTATATTCTTGCGGGGGCTTCAGCAATACAATTGGGAAGTGTTATAGGATATCGGGGCATTTCAGCATTTAGAGATATAACTCTAGGTGTCAGCAAATATTTGGACAAAAAAGGCCTGCGAAATGTGAAGGAGCTTATTGGTCTTGCCCACAAATATTGACAGACTCAGAACCAGATATATTGAGTATATTATAGACGAGACACCAACCGTCAGAACATTGATTTTCAGAGATAAGCAGGCTGCTACGGCAAAACCAGGCCAATTCTTGATGATCTGGATTCCTGGCAAAGAAGAACTTCCTATGAGCGCAATGTTGGCTCAGGGCAAAGAAGGTTATGCAGCTGTAACAATTAGAAGATTTGGATTTGGGTCCACTTCTTTGTATGAGAAAAAGATAGGAGAATACCTGGGAGTTAGAGGCCCTTACGGAAATGAATTCAAAATTAATAAGAACAGTAAGAATGTTCTTCTAATTGGAGGAGGAACTGGACTTGTACCTCTTATGCGGTTGCTTCGAGAGTTGAACAATGCCAAAATAGCATGCACCTTTCTCATAGGTGCAAAATCACAAGAAGAAGTTTTCTTCGAAAACACAGCAAACACATTTCTTGATAGAGTCGACCATAAGGTGATTGTTTCTACTGACGACGGGAGTTACGGCCTTAAAGGGTACACGACTGACATAATGACTCATCTCATTAAGACAGAAACATTTGATGCAGTTTATACATGTGGACCTGAGATAATGATGAAAAAGGTGCTAGAAATTGCATCAGCGAGGTCAATCCCGGTTCAAGCTAGTGTCGAACGATATATGAAATGTGGAATAGGAATCTGTGGAAGCTGCTGCATAGCAGATCAACTCGTATGCAAAGACGGGACCATATTTGAAGGAAACCAACTTCAATCTATGGTCGAGTTCGGAGTCTCTTATAGAGACAAAGCTGGACGTAGAATGAAATTCTGATTTCGTATTCTTTAGTGTCATAGTAGCATAGTATTTTGCAAATGAATTTGTCGCGGAATTCAAAAATCTCTGCCTTCTTTTCTTTGTCTTATTTACGATGGTGTGAATCTGAGTTGAGAAAGCTATCAAATGATATGTTCCCAAACAATCTAAATCCTTAGGTGGATATGACATTAATGTTCAGAGTTGGGAGAAGGCACAATAGAACATTTGATATAGATGTCCTTTAGTTTATAAATATGCATAGGGTAAAAATAATTAGTAAAAATTATTTGAAACTCTGTTCGTTGATGGTGCTATCAATATTTGCAATGCTGTCCCTTTTCTTTTGTTCCGTTCCCCCGGCTCTTAGTCAAAGCGACAGAGAAGTCAGCATCCCTAGGGGAGCTCAATCTTTAACGCAATCAAAATTCTATGAGCCAACAGATATTACAGTACAGGCAGGTACAAATATAACTTGGTCCAATCATGATACCGTGATTCATACGGCGACATCCGGTGATAGTGACTCAGGGACACCAGATGGCAAATTTGATACAGGATTCATTCAGCCTGGCAAATCAAAAACTGTGATACTCATCCCCGCAGCTAAAGGCAAAATTGCATATTTCTGCCAAGTTCACCCCTTCATGCGGGGAGAGGTTACAGTCGCTGGATTGCCTATATCCTCAGTGGAAAACGCAACAGCTCCACTGACTCAACCGGGTCTTGCTGGGAATGCGACAGCTCCACTGACTCAACCGGGTCTTGCTGGGAATGCGACAGCTCCAGTGGGTGTTGCTGCAAATCCAGTCAAAACAT
>DATDLD010000205.1:0-9838 GCA_036519475.1 Candidatus Nitrosopolaris sp.
TGCCCCGAATGTGGAGATTGACCGACGAATTTTCTCCTGAAATGCCCCGACGGCCTTTTTGACAGAAGTTCTATAAACCACGCCTCATGTTCTATTTCTTCCTGCATTATGCTTTGGGCAATGGCGTACGTTCTTGGATCCTTTCCTGTGGTCATATCACAAACCTCTCCCCACGATCGAATGGCGCACTGCTCAGCTTCTAGTAGGACTTTCAGAATAGATTGTATATTTTCCCAATTGTCAGGAAGATATGCATCAGGGCAACCCGCCTGATCTGCAAATTTTCTTATATCTCTTGGTAGGCCCCCTCCGAGCTCATATAATCTTGGAACCATCGACTCAAAATGATTACGATCTTCGATCCGTGCGTCTTCCACTATTTCTTTAATTCCCTCGCCCTCTAAACCCGTACAATGCATTCTGAGAATTGTATAATAATAGTATGTCGTAAACTCCGCACCAACTCCCTTTGTAATTAATTCCTTTAGCCTCTCCACATTTACTCCATTTTTTTCGAGAACTTCCAAAGCAACAATCTTTGGAACTTTTGACTGCGACTCACTTGACATAGCAATTATAACCCTTTGCTGAACTATAAAAGGGTTTTTCAAATATGCTGATAACCCGCTCACCAGCTGCGCTTTTAGCAGCTAACGTGGTTGCTCTAAGGGACATTATAAGATTAAACAAAATATCTTTATGATCTATGCAATTGGATAAAATAATATAATTCCCGTGGTAGCAAACAGGTTGAATCTAGTAAGTACTTCATTATTAGAATCCATATGATTTCCAATTCCTATCAACTAATTCTCTTGTTTGAACATCTACTTCTGCTAGCTGCTGAATGTCCCTGATGTAGCCTTCTTCTCTCCACTTCGTGGTAGCATCAATTCCCATTTTTGATCCCAAATTTAGCATCGGCGATGCCGGATCTAAAGTATCAGTTGGTGTATTGTCAATAATAATTGTATCGCGCTTAGGATCTGATCTTGTTGTAATTGCCCATACAACTTCATCGAGATTATGGATATCTACGTCATCATCTACTACCACTAATATTTTAGTTAGTGATAGCTGCCCAAGACCCCACAAACCCATCATGACTTTCTTGGCTTGACCTGGGTAGCGCTTCTTTATTGATATTATCGCCATTCCTTGAAACCAACCTGCAGCTGGCATTGAAAAGTCAACAACCTCGGGCTGAAACATTTGGATTAATGGTAAAAACGATCTTTCGATGACTTTGCCTATGTAAGCATCCTCGAGGACAGGCCTGCCTACAACTGTAGTCAAATAAACTGGACTTTGTCTCCGCATCATTCCGGTGAGTGTAAAGGTAGGATAGGGTTCAGGTGGAGTATAATAGCCAGTATGGTCACCAAACGGACCTTCGATATGCATATCGTTAGGATCTACGTGACCTTCCAAAATAATTTCAGCATGAGCAGGAACTTCCAAGTTAACAGTCCTACATTTAATAAGTTTGATACCTTTTGTTCTCGTAATGCCGGAGAAGACAAATTTGTCCATACCTTCGGGTACAGGCGCGATTGCACTGAATATCGTCGCAGGATCGGATCCTATTACAATCGCAACGTCAATTGGTTTTCCGTGCTCCTTATTGATGTCATAATGCAATGCACCACGCTTGTGAATTTGCCAATGCATAATTGCCTTCGCGCTGTTAAGAATTTGAATTCTGTAAACACCGATATTAGTAATCATTGTTTCCGGATGTTTTGTGACCACCAGACCAAAAGTAATAAATCTACCTGAGTCAAATGGAAAAGATTTCAGAATGGGAAGAGAATCAAAGCTCGCGTTCTCCTTTTCAACAATTTCGTCGACTGGTCCTGATTCCACAAGGCTTGGACCATACGAGCTCACTTCAGAAAGTCGCGGCAACATCCTGAGTTTATCAAGTATACTTGTCGGCATTTTCATCTTGGTTAGTCCTACGATTCGCTCTCCTATCTCGCTAAAATTTTTCAACCCCAGTGCAATCTCTAGTCTCTTAACCGTTCCAAATGCATTACCCAAAATTGGCATACTAGAACCTTCTACGTTTTCGAATAAAACAGCGGGCTGTTCTTTTGCATACATCAATCTTCGCAGGATCTCAGCTACCTCTAAATCCGGGCTCACCTTAGTGCTTATTCGCTTGAGTTCTCCGGCGCTATCCAAAGCTTCCATAAAATCACGGAGACTTTCAAATGGCATGAAAATTATGAATGTAAGATATTAGTTCACCGTTAGATATAAACAGTAATATTACTCGTCGATGCGTCAATTCAAACCTAACGTAATTATAAGACAAAATTGTTAAGCCTCAAAATTTTATAGAAAACTTTTTGTAAGAAAAATATACATTGAATAGGTTTTGTAAAACAACTAGTCCCAACATGACAATGCAGTTAAAATAATGAGCCCAAACGATTGAATGTAATACTTTTTTGGTTTCTCATGTAATAGATCAATACTCCTCTACTCAAATTTTTGAACGATACCTACTAGATTATTAAAAATCAAACATACCTGTAAAGATGTTCAGGACCTGGGTGTCCTAAGCGGAGAACCGACCAGATCATGTAATTCCTTAAGGATCCTTCCAGTTGCTCCCCAGATGACCTCGTTTCGATATTTAAATCGATAGTTCTTGTCAATTGATAAATGCGAATGAGCTGTGTCGAGGGTCATAGTGCGCAATATAAGTTGTAGGGGGGCGTCAATGACTGATTCTATCTCATCAGGGAAAATCTTTGGATCCGGTATTTTATCTTGCAACGTAATAAATGGTTGTATAAGGAATTTTGACGTCAGGGTCCTTACAGGCGACAGGTTTCCGATTATCTGGTTATCATTAAAGGCAAGGCCTAACTCTTCCTTAGTCTCCCTTATTGCTGTAGCGCGCAATGACTTATCTCCTCGATGGTGTTGCCCACCAGGGAATGAGATTTCACCGCTATGATCTTTTAAAGCTGTACTCCTTTTAGTCAGTACTATATGTGGGACTCTCTTATTGAAATGGATTATTAGTAACACTCCACATGTTCTTAATGGAGGACGGATAGAATCATAATCCAACTCAGAGATCTTGAGCTTACTAGGCATAAGAGATAAACAAAGCTCTCTCTTAGTCAACATTTCTCATTTCATGTTGAGTTATGAATCACTTTGTTTCAACTAATCTAAATTGGTCCTCTTCTGATTCAGCGGACATTATATCACTCCAGCAAGTAACACAGAAGTCTTTATCACTCACGAGTTTCTGGTCAAAATTGATATTGTCAGTCTCGTATTCATTGTTACATAGCACACAGACTTTAAGCAATAGAAATAAAAAGCAAACTAGGCTTTTATCAGTTATGATATATATATTAAGAGATTCAATTGATCAACGTAGTCTTGGCAACTGAGAAAATCGTTTGAAGCTTAGATTAATTCTTGATATATTATGAAAATAAGTTACGAGTTAAATCCTCCCAAATTGGTAAAGAATGAGTATTTTGAGATTTCGCTATTACAGAAGGAGATCCGAAATCTAATAGAACGCGCATTTTCTTTAAACGGGTTAGTCGATGGAATACATCTGACAGATTCAGTTTTGGGAGTTCCTCGACTGTCTAGCGTTACTGCTGCGAGTTACATAAGGAATAGTGGAATTGCCTTAAGCTTGAGTTGTAGTCTGAGAGTAAGGGACAGAAACTTCACATCCATTTTTCAATTTGTGTCTGATGCTACTTTGGTTGGGGTAAAAAGCCTCCTGGTACTTCTTGGAGACAAGCCATCAAAAGGTTCAGGTGACTCTAAATTAGTTCCTAGTGAAATACTAAAGGTGCTGCGTTCCGAGCGGTATGACACAGGCCTTGAATTGAATTTAACAGTACCGAGCAAAATCAGAAACATATCATCTATAAGAAAAAAAATTGAAGCCAAGCCAAATGCTCTTGTAACGCAGTCTATTTCATCCCTTTCCAACCTGGGTGAAATAGTTGATGTCGCTAGGCCTTTTGGCATTGGCGTGGTAGCCTGTATTATGACGCCATCCAAAAAAAATGAATTTTCTGCTGAGATGATTGGACTGGATTGGACGGAGTATCAAAAAGAACCAGTAGATTTTCTTAAGGAGGCCGGCAAAAGTGCCAATGAAATCCTTCTGACGTCACCTAACAGTTTTAAAGATGGATTAGAACTGCTTAAAGCATTAAAATAATACCCTGGCTGATTTCTGAAATTTTTCTAATACTTTGTGGGCTATTAAACTAAACCGTGAAAAAGAGATTCCCTTGTAGCAACAGACTGTATAATGAAACTGCAATCAATAAATAGAAACCGTAATTGTTTAACGATATCCGAACTCATCATCTTTTCTCGAGCGTAAATATATTATGGGATATCGCCCATTTTTCTAGCACTAATAATCTCTGTTTTGAGCTCATCAAGTACTTTTCTGTAATACATCTGCAAATTGCTATCTTCGGTTAATCTTGGTCTCCTGTAATTAACATCTATTTCCTTCTTGACCTTACCAGGCCTGTTGGTAAACACAATTACTTTATCACCGAGACATACAGATTCTGATATATTATGGGTAACAAAAACAATAGTCTTTCTTGTTCTGGCCCATATAAGCTGTAATTCTACAAGAAGGAGATCACGAGTTTGTGAATCGAGAGAGGCAAATGGTTCATCCATCAGTAGTACTTCCGGATCCGTGACGAGTGCTCGTGCAATTGCTACTCTTTGTTTCATGCCTCCTGAGAGTTGGTAGGTAAATGCGTCAGCAAATTTTGTCAATTGCATTAAATCCAAGTAATGAAATGCTATCTCTTTTCTCTTTTTCTTTTCGACGCCAGCCATCTTTAAACCAAATTCAACGTTGTCTTTAACTCTGAGCCAGGGAAAGAGTGCATTTTCTTGGAATACGATAATTCTATCTGGACCTGTTTGTTTTATGACCTGTCCATTTAGGATTACCTCGCCCTCACTGGGTTTGTCTAATCCCGCCAGGATATTGAGCAGGGTTGATTTGCCACATCCAGAGGGACCAACGAGACATACAAATTGACCCTCTTCGATTGAAAGACTTACATTTTCGATAACAGACAATCGATGTACCTTACTAGTAGAAAGATTTCCGAACCTTTTCGTAACGTTTCTCACTTCAAGTTTAGCCATTTTGTGTTACCTATAGTATTCGTTTGCTACCATACGGGATTAATGTATTGTCTAATCCACTTATATGTCTGTAAATTCTTTAGAAGCCCGTAAATAAACTTTCAGATAGTCTACCACTATGTCATTATCGAGGCAATATAAGTCTAAATCTCATAATCGGAATCAATCCGATAAATAGAACTCATAAGGTCTCAAACTTGAGAATGTACTGTTTGATTCAGATACAGTCCATGGGTTTGCTTTCTTTACTACTAAACAAGTAGACAGAGGGGTCGTAGACACAATAGCGAACAGTGATGAGCTTGCTGCTTTTTGAACCAAGATCAGTATTCCAGAGCCTCTATATGAGGCCCTTGGAACTATTAGGTAAGTTACTAATATACGGTTGTTATGCGGAAATGCAACGCACATCGTCAGGAACTTTGTTGGTCGTAAAACCACAGGAGATGCTATCTAGAGTTTTAGCACAAATTATCTGCAAGGAGGGATTCTGCTTCAAATACTGTTACAGTCAGGAGAACGCAGTAGTTTTAGTTTTCTTAAAAAATGATCTGAGGCAATAAATTGGCATAAATATTGAATGACACTTAGGCGAGCACTACTTTTTTATTGATAAACGTTACAAGGATTTGTTAAGGTCCATTAGTCATTTAAGCAACCGTAAAATCTCGTCGGGTGTCGCGTTAGTCTTGAAAGCAGCTGAGTTTAGGCTAGTTAGGGAAGCTCTAAAGCCTGCTTCGATGAGCGTTTCTATAATTTTTCGTAATGGTTGTGGATTCCTTTTTAACTTAGATGCAATTTCATCTGATCTAAAATAATATGGAATGTCGTCTAATTCACCCTTTGACGCATACAGCATTTTTTTGATACTGTTAAGAGATTTTTCTGAACAGTGGTCGTAATATGCCATTTTTTCTACAAGGTTCTTGTCAAACAGTTTAGACACCCAGAGTGGCCCGGCTATCGTATATTTAGCCCCACAAAGGCTACACACTTTTGACCCATCGTATTGTGCAATGGCATACCTATTTCCGCATTTAAAGCAGTGCAACAAGTATCCAATATTTTTATATACTTTATTGGCCTGAATATTACTGTAGAGGATTTTAACGTATACTCGAAGATATTGCATAGTTGTATGCGCAAACAGCGGTTGAATGGCTAGATCTAGTCTCGCGGCTGTCAATGCGATTAAGGAAACTATAAGACGGATGGCGACCTCATTAGCATAAAATGTCTTGACTGGCCGACCATAATACTTTCTCATACAAACATCAGGATATACTCCACATAATACAGCATTATCTGTGGCTGTAACAGATATGAGTCCCCCACTTATTATCGATCTGACTACGCTATCGATGTAAGATGCAGGACTCCCGAATGGATCCAAATCGATGATCGAGAACCTGTCGTTGTTGCTAGTACCATGCTCTGCTAAGAATTTGAGCACTTTGTTCGTGGTGAAAAAACATTTGGAGCTGACCGAATTTAATTCGGCCGCTTTTTTCGCCATTTCGATCGCCGCGAAATTTATGTCATTAAGATATATTTGCTCGATTTCAGGAGCTTCCACTGCCACCCTTAATGCTCTTGCACCTATTCCACTGAAAGAATCTGCAAAATTTCTCTTGGTATACTTGAAATCTGATATGAATGCTCTATAAGCGAGCACAGAAATATCTCGATTTAATCTGGCTGCCTGATTAAAAAAAGCAGGATATTTTGGGGGAACCTTATTGTTAAGCGATGCGGCAGGAACGATCAGCCGAGTCTTCCCCTCGATGGTTTCTACAAGTTCTTCTGCCATGTCATTATCTCCAAAGATCAGAGCATAGCATTAATACTTTGGATTATATGTCAATTCAACAACACAATCGAAAATTTTAGGTTGCCCTCATTAAGGACGAATTATGAGGTTTTGTACACCTGTAAATACATCCGTTTTGTCCTAGAGCATACCCAACAACTGTGTATAACATTTTACAAACGACCTTACGGAGGTTTACATGGCCATTCAACTTAAGTAATTATTATTTATTGGTCGTAATGATTATGAACCGGAGAACGATTGGAATCTTTATAGCAGCAACAATAGCAGTAATGATTATTGCGTCAACAAATGTCTCCATAATAATACAACAAAGCATATGCTGCAAGTCCTACCACATCTTCTCTTATTGATAATTTACGTGCAAATTTAGGGAATAGAAACCAACATCTAAACCAATAAGGTAACTGCATTAGAACTAATGGATGCACAACCTCAGATGTAGTTCAGGGGACACTAGGCGTTCATAATTCAGTAACTGGATTTGCTGATCAAAGTAACAACATTCTACATGCACCAACAGATACAACAACAACAGCACAAGGTGTCATCTTAGCTGTGAACAATGTTTTATGGTTTGGCTTTCAAGCGGACAGATCTTCACACTCCGTCTACTACATGCCTCTACGCTTGAATCGCTATGCAACGAGGGAGTATTAAATTTGAACGTGCTTAGGGAGGCCTTGAATAGAGTGACTAGTGACCAAGTTATAATTGTCGATTTAATTGGCTGCCTGCACACGGCAGGTGTAATTTGAACCAACGCAAGATCTCTAGCACGTTGTAATTCAGACGAATTAGTAATTGGAGGTAGATTCGAAAAAGATGCAGTGTCGAGAGACTTAGACTAATTGAAGGAATTATCGTCTGAAAATGCTTGGTTAAGTTAGCCTAGTTCGTTCAGGCGTAAATGTCTTTAATAATTTGATAACAAACACTCTAGACATTGGGCAGAAGCTATCAATGAATACTTATGCCAGATTTCGTAAGATATTGTTAGGCGACATGACATTGAATGAGATCTATTTCTTTGTTACTGACTATAGTAACATTCTCTATAAGGTGCAAAGAAGATCTTATCTAAGAAGGTATTTCACTTGCGCTAATAGAGGTTAAGTATGGGATTAAAGTATAGATAACGCAAGAATACGAGAGCTCTTCAATCTAACCGATGACGATTACAAAAGCTTGATTGAATATCAGAAGAGAGCCGAGAATGCACAAATCTCGTACTGTGAAGACCACGAACCAGAATACTTTGACTTCGAGAAACAGCGTGACGAGTGTATTCGGGAGAAGCTATATTTTGATTAGGAAAGGGAGGAATAATTAGTGTCTGAATGTAAAATATGCGGAAGCGTCGGTAAAGCTGCAGAACAGATCACCTTTAGCAATAAGATTCGTAAGTCCATGTCACGACGGTTTCTCAGGGAACTAACAGAGCATAACCAGTCAGTCTAGTCTAATCTAAGCGAGTATAATCTAATATACCAAAATAACGATTATTACGAATCAATATTGCAGTACTTGGAATAATAATAAGAAACGCAAAAGCGATAAACAGCGGCATAAAAACCCATGTTGTCCTGGATTTATGACTTAACATATCCTTCGGTAAGTTGGGAACTATTTAAGACAGCCGTAGGACATTACATGGTGAGCAGTGTCATCGAGCCCTTGACCTGGTGTTCTGTCAGTACTGTTATTGTGAGTGAGGTAATGGTATGGCTAGACCTACCTAGAAGGTACTTCAGTCCCAAGAAAACAAGAAACGAATACGATGATGAATTACAGACAATACCACCAAGAGAAAAATAAGGAATGAGATTACAGACAATCCCGCTATCTTTATTGATATTGTTGAGTGTGTTAGTAATTACAGAACAGCAAGCAAAAGCACAAGTTACTTATGATAGTTCAAAGCAAAACCCTGATCGTATGGACGCACAAAGATTGCAAAAATCCTTACTGCCGCTGGATTTGTACTTATGATCATACTGTTATTTGGGGTATGGCAAGAACTTTACCCAAGATGAACCAGCCATATATAGTTCTCCTCATACCAGAAGCTCCAGTTGCTCATTCGTGAACACCTATTTGTTCCTTCTATATCTGTCACTATTACTCCACCACGTGGAATGCCACACACTATTAGGTTGTCGCTCTTGCTTTCTCTCCCTATGCGTATGCTCATCTGGCGGCTATACATCTCAATCGAGATCTCACTCCGCCTCTTGACGGTGCACTAGTCATTATTAATATACATTCTTTCATGAAGCATCGAATTTGGCGGCTACTGCAACTATAGAGGAGGTTAAGAAATACATCGCCAGCTGATTGAAGAAAAGAAAAAAAAGATACATAAACCTGAGATAGTAAGTCAAGCATATGTTAATCGCATTCTTGCTGAATTAGAGATTCTACAAATGGTAATGGCTGAGAGATACGATATAGGTAGGAGAAAAGGACTTGGCTAAAAAGTAACGTGAAGGTGCTCTTTAGGCATTCGGTAAGGAACAACCAACCTAAAATTCTCGTTATACCATAACACTAATTACAAACACCTAATATCCTTCATTGTTGATACGGATGATTATCGTTTCCTCTTCGCTCAATGATAATTGTTATAACTGTTTAACCCGGGGTAAAGGACGAATTATGAGGAAAGGATAAACATCCGGGATTACCAATGAAGGATATACTAATAGGTGGGGTTGACGAGGCAGGGAGAGGATCAATAATAGGCCCTCTTGTAATTGCAGGCGTAAGCATGAGAACGTCCAATATTCAACGATTGCGCATCTTAGGAGTAAGAGATTCTAAATT
>DATDLD010000206.1:0-4714 GCA_036519475.1 Candidatus Nitrosopolaris sp.
CTGAATATCTCGAAAGCTTGCGCCCTTGTCATTCCTAAATGCTATGTCTGCTATGTCTAGTCCTACGATATTGAAGAGACTGGCTAGCTCTAGAATTGCTGGGTGTGGATCAGAGATATCTTTTCTACTGTCACTAGCAAACTTCTGACCGGGTTTATATTCATAACCAAGATTTTTCAGGAGTGCTCCTATAGCGCAGTATCTGTTTGTATGCGGTTCATGTTCTACCATCCTTGTTTGCTCACACTTGGCGGTCTCTAGTAGCATGCATAGTCTATCTTTAGCGCAGTTTCTGTATTCTTCTCCCGCTATAGGTTGCTGCAACGTTGAGTTAACTAACAGCAGATTATCAGTGTGAGGAATATCGCCAAGCCAATCTTTCCTGCCTATGTCATTACCTTTCATTTGCTCCATCTCTTATACCATCGAAGAACCGTTTTATAGTCATTATTGCGTCATGGCCTAGACATTGCTCTATCGGTGCGTAGTTTGCACAGCCTTCGCTTACTACTGCGCTAGCGCTTTGTGCTATAGTTGTAGTTACCAATGCTAATACCATTATCGTCGTTAAACCAAGTGCTATTCCAGTTTTTGATTTTGATTTCACTCTTTTATTTCACCTCCATGCAATGAGATTCTATTCCTGTATTGTGAGATACAAACTTGCAGTCATCTATCTATCTCTCCTCATTATCACATATGCTGCAGTGCGTATGTTTTCGAATAAGAGTAAATTCATCTTCGCATGATTGTGTTTCCCAGTCTAGAGAAAGATGTGTTCTTATGTGTACAGGACAGAATATCCTTTTCTTATGTTTATCCAGGCTCCAATAGACCATACAAGAAAACATTTTGACAGATGATATTCATTGTTAGATCGTCATTTTCTCAATTGTTTTGCTGAGTGGGCGTTCCATTATTTTTGCTGTTTACATATGCACTGTTGATTGTGATAATTACCCCCCCAGGGGAACCGCCGGGTGCGGTTCGATCACAGGAATACTTGTCATCTCAGTCCCTGCGGGCCTGTCCAGAATCCTTTGACATCACGAGCAAAGCATACCGTCCGAAACCACTCTTGGGCTTGATCTCTCTCAGAAGCCTGAATGTCTTCGAAAGGTATGCTATATCGGTCTTGGGCGAAAAAAACCATTCACCTATTACGACGAACGAGCCGTCCTCTGCCCATGACGAAAGGCGGGAGTAGGCATCGAATCGCTTCTTCCCAAAGTTATGAAACACGAGGTTAGAGACGATGATGTCGTATTTTTCGGCGGGTGTGAACCTGAACACGTCACCACTCTTGAAATTAATTCTGTCCGAGAAGCCAAGTATCCTCGCGTTCTCTTTCGCCTTCTCTGGGCTGGACCTTTTGAGGCTGGCATGCTCGAAAGTGTCAATCCCAGTTATCCGCGCGTTCTTGTAGAATTCAGCACTGACACAGCTCAAGAATCCAAGGCCGCAACCCACATCGAGAATCCTCAACTCGTCATCTCTCCAGAACGGAAGAGAAGCGAAGGCATCGGTGAACATGGCCTTCATGACCGGACGTATTTTCTTGGAAGCCGCCGATGTCGTATGGTGGTAGGTCCCGAAGTCTGGTTCCTTCGTTTTGTCCCCTCTCCTCGAAGGTTTGAGAGAACCCAACTCACGCATGCTCGTGGTGGACAAGCTCCAAACATATATTTCTGGCGCTCTGACGAATTGTTCGAATGACGGTTAAGATATGGAGTGATAATATACTCTAGGCCTGCCAAACATATTATAATCAATTCAACCTCCAGTGGGGAAAGGAATAACTCGCTTGTGTAACGAACATCTCCATGAATTAAAAGGGAGGCTGGCTTCGGTCCAGAAACTGCTAACACATTTAGAAAGATGTTGGATTTGTCAGAAGTCCTCATTGTTAGGATGTAATCTCCTACAGTGAATACGTTCTCTTCTGCAATCCTGTAAAGTGCTCTAGAAAACTCCGGTGTTAGGCCTGCAGTAATATCATCTATCTTTCTAGACAGAATAAAAGATGAAGATGATGGCTGTGAGTATAAATCATAATGATTTTCGTTCTTCCTGTAATCTTTTATTCTTGCTTTCGAAGCATTAGCACCAGTGTTATTCAATTATCGAAATGAAATATCGAATTCTTGTATATAAGTTAGTATTTAATATTAACTATTAAATAAAATAGTTTCAAGATGCTCAGTGGCATGGAGGTCGGATCTCCTATATTAACAGTCAAGAACATTGACAAAGTATTAGAATTCTATGAAAAACGTCTTGGTTTGCAGGTGAATCGAAAATATCAAAACGAAAACGATAGGTCAGTGTATGAAATAGGTTTTAAGAAAACATATTCTGACAAACCGCTTCTCATGCTACAGTATGATCCAAATGCAAAAAGTCCTTCACGGCATTCCGCTGGACTCTATCACTTTGCGATACTTGTTCGTGATAGGAAGAGTCTTGCCTCAACCTATCTGGCCCTCCGAAATTCGGGAGTAAACTATGAGGGGTTTGCAGATCACTTAGTGAGTGAGTCATTATATATGAGAGATCCCGAAAAGAATGGAATAGAAATCTACCGTGACAGACCATCTAGAGAATGGCCCAGAGATGATGCAGGACATATCATGATGGACACATTGCCACTTGATCTTGACTCTTTGTTGGATGAAATTAACGTACATGAAAGAAAGAACGCACAAGCGTTCCCTACTGGAGCAAGAATAGGACATATGCACCTTAGAGTTACAAACCTTGAAAGGTCGGTTAAGTTTTATCATGAAAAACTAGGACTAGATATAACATTGAATTGGGGCTCAACGGGGGCTGCTTTCCTTTCTGCATGCGGCTACCATCATCATATTGCAATTAATACATTGCATAGTTTAGACGGGGAACCTCATAGTGATGGTGAGGCCGGATTGGAAAACTTTGCAATAACCATACCTGATAGATCTTTTAACACGATTAAGTCCATCATGCTATATGATTCTACTTCTGAACAGCAAAAGAAGCATAAGTCTGACAAGGATCAGTTCCTGGTTTTTGATCCAGACGGTATACAGATTGTAATTAAGACAGAATAATTATCACACAGCTTGGCGTAGCGTGTTAGTTAGTTAGTTTCCAGTCCCAAGAATGAATTGAAAGAAGAAACAACAAATAATACTGAAGCCGAGAGAGACAACAACAAGTGGGGCACGATCATTATCATCTCAAAGAACAACAAGCACTATGTCCAGTTGTACATATAGAGTTTAGTATCATTTTAATTTGAATTCTATAAGCGATTAGACTTACTTTAATCCAAGCTAATTTTGTCATGTACAATATCAGTAGTGTTACGCTGATTTTTCTCTTGTAAAGTCAATCTCTACTCCTCGTTTACTATCAATATGTATCTTGTAGCTTTCATAATCTTCTACTGGAATTACTTCGAGATTTTCATTTCTACATATAGGACATAACTTGAATCCCGTTGAACCTTTCAATAAAGAAGCAGCCCAAGAGCAGTTATTGCAAATGACAAGGTCTCGATATTCATTGCCTATCACATCATGTAGCGGATAAATATCATTTACTCATAATATATGAGTCTATCTTTATGTCTTTGTATACAACTATAACATTCGATATCTTCAGTAGGTCATCATGGACTAGGCTTGCGCAATAGATTTCTAGAAGAATATTTAAAATCAGGTCTGGAACCATTAACATGGCCATTATTCTCCAAAAGTCTATTGCAGTAAACAGCAAATTATTCGAATGAGTTAGCAATCACGGCGATGGAGAAAAAAGAAAAGGCATTAGCAGAAGCTTTGCAGAAGCGACATACGATCGAAGAGGGCAGAAAACGAAGAGAGCGACTTTAATTTTAATCTTATCGTTAAATTTCTTTTTTATTATAATACTTCGCTTATTTTACTTTACTACTAATACAGGACAATGTGCATAAGTTACAATTCCAGAAGCGACACTACCAAGTAATAACTTTTTAAAACCAGATATCCCTCTTGTGCCTACAACTATTAAGTTAATATTTTTGTTCTCAGCATATTCAACGATACCTCCTGCTACATTTAGAGAAGCAATAATATCTGTTTTTATTTGAATATTTTTTTCATTTGCTTTAAGTTTCACTTTATCCAGATATTCCTGGGCTTGCTTCTTCATTTCTATTATAAGCTTTGGTGTTTCAGTTGGTCCAAATAAATCAAAATCAACACGCATTACATTCAAAGCATAAAGTTCTGAATTATATTTCTCAGATATGTAGATGGCGTAATCTGCTGCATCCATTGACGGATCAGAACCATCTATTGCAACCAACACCTTGGAGAATATGTCTTTACTTGTATTGTTGGCAGCAACGGTTGTTTTTGCTGTTGTTGTTGTTGTTGTTGTTGGAGATGACATACTATACGTGTACAATGGGGTCCTAATTATATTATGGCTTACTACTACTATCATGATTTCACTTTGTACTCTAAAGAAAATAACATAACAATCTAGCAATTTCTTCTATAACATGATGAAGCAGCTTTCATTTTAAATTATGATTTTTCTACAAAAGTCTAATGAATAAGCAATCTATTTTCATAGTTATCATAATGATAACTCGTAACAACGATAATTGGAATCGGCGCAACAATACTACTGCAACAATCAGCACAATCAGCATATGCCATTGCGAGCCTTTTTTCTATCAAAA
>DATDLD010000207.1:0-11368 GCA_036519475.1 Candidatus Nitrosopolaris sp.
TAGAAATAATTCCACAAATATGGATTTTAGTAGTTTTCCTACACACGAACTATTAGCATATGATATTGAACTTTCGTATTATGAAGGCAATATCAAAAAATGCCAGAGACTGCAAGACCTTGGTCTTTTAACCGGTGACAAAGCCGTCATCTATACGAATCGACATGATGATGATGATGAGGTAGTCTTATTGCCAACATTTTTTCTGCAAGGACAAACCGATAATAACAAGCCGTTTAATATCCTCCACGGTTCATGCCGTAAACTCCATGGAAAGGGAGAAGATTGTCTAGCTATAGCGGATCGCTTAATAGCTGCCTCAGTTAAGAATTTGAACAAAAGGCCAAGTGCTCTTTTTCTTACTGGCGATCAAATTTATGCCGATGATGTAGCGGGGCCGCTTATTCAACATTTGACTGAATTTGGCACGCATTTGCTCGGATGGGAAGAAGAGATAGTTGGACTAAATAAAAAACTAACTGAAATAAGGCCAGGAGAGCGCCAACAGTTCATATCAGAACATGCTAAATTTACCCTGAAGATGGAGGGAATCATTTGATTAGCTTTTGTCAATTCGCAGCAATGTATTTAATTTCATGGAATATCCAAAATTGGCCACTATTATTTCAAGATATTGAATTTGTCGCCGAAAAAAGGTTAAGAGAAAATATCAAATCGAAATCGAGCAATTGAAAAGATCCCAGAGGGCACTATCAGTAGTGAGACGGATTTTGGCCAATATACCCACATACATGATGTTTGACGATCATGACATAACAGATGACAGGAACATTACCAGGGAATGGAATGAAAGAGTGAAAGAAAGTGATTATGGAAAACAGATTGTAGCTAATGGTTTAGCCGCATTTTGTATTTAGATAAAAATGGGAATCCCAATATTCATACTAGGAAATCCTTTGTAGACTACCTTTGGAACTTTCATGATTGGACATTTGCAGCTCCCACATATCCCGTGACAATCTTTATTGACAGTAGAACACAACGCAAATATGACAGTTTGAAAGGACCGCCTATACTTCTCAATGATGAAGGTTTGGAATCTATTTCTCGAACAACGTACAAAGTTAATTATTATAATAAAGGCGATCCGATCCCCATAGTCTCACCAACACCAGTCTTTGGTTTTGAATTGGCAGAAAAATTACAGAAATACTTAGCCAGTAAGTCAAATGTGTACAAATGGGATTTAGAGACCTGGGCTTCGAATAAAAATGGCTTTATACACTTTCTTAGGTTTCTTATAACAACCCTCTCACCTAGTCGATGTATCTTTTTATCTGGCGATGTTCATTATGGCTTCTCGGTAAGAGCCACTATTGAATTGACACAAAAGACAGATGGAAGAGAAAAAGACCTAACAGCAACATCAACGTCATTAACAAATATGATACAATTAACCAGCAGTGCGCTAAAGACTACTAGTTTGTCAAAGGAGGTCATAATTAATGAGTTTCTTGGCAGGTTAAGTCAATTATTTTCTTCTAGAAATTCCGTGCTAATAGGTTGGAACAATAATAATATATCAGAAAAATCGCAAAAAATAAAACAATACAAAGGTAGCAGGATAGACCATGTTCTAAATAAACTCAAACATTCCTTTGATTTCACTAAAAAACAGCGACAGCAGCAAAAAACTTCCCAGCTTCCTGACTGGGTAAAATCCAGGTCTATTATACAACCTTCAGGCTTTAACATTCCTTCTCTAGTGGTCACAGATAATAACATCGGGTTGGTTACAATCGATCATGATAAGCACGAGATTTATGAAATATCTCATAGCTTATTAGTTTTTAAACGGAGCAATGTTAAAATTCATAAAGCTGTATTGTGAAAATAGGACTCGCAGTCGCAAAATATGTCTTGTTGTATCACCATTGGCATGTTTGCACCGAGAAAAATTTACAAAATGTTCTGGCCAATCAATAAGAGAAAGATAAACTACCGGCGTGCAAAAAAAATTCTGAAAAGAGAATAACAACATAGATTGTTATTTAATCCTCATTAAATAACCTGTTATAATAAAATTACAATAATAAGGGCAGTTAAATGATTACGAGTATTATATTTTAGCTAGATCGGTTCGATAGTAATCGAGTTTATCTGGATCATACTTTTGTACTATTTCAATGGTTTCGCCTTTGTCCATTCTATTCATAATTACATTGCGATGAACGTAACTAGTTACATAGGAATAGCCAAGACGCTTTGCCTCTTTAAGATAAGTTGATCTAAGAAGGTGACCGTGTGACTCTCCCCAGTAGCCTTGTTTAATACAAATCCACTCCATAAAAGCAGTATTATTTTTCCCTAAATTTTCGTCATGTGTACCATGTCTAAGAGAGTAGTTCTCAGCAGGACCACCTTTTACGTAGCCAACAATTTCGCCATTTTTATCAGTGATTCGAAGAGTTATTAGAATTGCATCATTGAAAAATAGTGACTTTGCAAATTTTAATTTACTGACAGACATAGGAACAGGTATATCCCTGTAAATCTTTATCAAAGATTCTCTTAAATTAGGATTGAATTTGGTTTGAATTTTTTCAACTGATGCTATTAGATTTAATTTTTTACTTCTCAGCAGACTTCTAAGTTCCATCTCCTTTGCCCATGCTTCTCTGAACGCAATTACATTGTTAAAAAAATTTTTTTTATGGTCCTCTGGAACACCCTCAAGAACACGATGAAACATTTTTTTCTCTTCCTTTAAGCTAGTGAAGTATTTGACTGATTCTTCATTTATAACTGATGGATGCCATCCCAACGAATGTGCATTGCGCCGTGCAAGCTCTTTGGAATGTTCGATGTTGCCAAGGCTGTACCCTGCAATACGATCTGAGATAGACAGAAACCAACCCAGATCGTAGTAGTGCGCTCTGGTTGTAGTATCGTCATCCGGAATTCCTGCTGATTTGAACAAATCCTGCATTCTTTTATTTGAATAATCAGCGATCTTACCTTTGAAAGGGTATGCAGTACGGTGTATTAGTGCTATTACAATATCTAGATTTATACCAAAATTATCAATAAATTTTTTTATTTTATAGTCATTCCTTATGAACCATTCAACTGAATTTTCGTTGGGTTTGTCAAACTGTTTCAACGGATCATAGTCGTGAAAGAGAGCAGCTACAAAGAGGGTATGGATATCTTTTTTATTGAGCCTATTCTCTTGCCTTTGTCCATTAGCTGCCAGCAAGCTGAAATAAGTGACCTCAAGCTCGTGATCAATATTATGATATCCATAATACTCTGATCCAAGTCCATTTTTTGAAAATTCGGAGACTGCGTGTCTGAGTATCCGTCGCACCAATTTCGTATTGAGTTCCATATTTGTGCAAATTTGGATTATTTTGTTTTTCAGATCGGCCTGCCTTGCAAGACCAATGTTATAGCACAACCACCACGGAAACAGTCTTATCCGCGTCAGAAGCTGATTCCACCACGGTTTGGGTTCAGCAAGGGGGTTCAGTACATGAATATCCATGCTATTGGCACTAGAGATTGAATTATTATTCATCTTGTCAAGCACAAAGAGGTACCCCGCTTTGTATACAGGAACCTAAATATAAAAGATTTTTATAAGAAATATTTAGATTATAGATTAGTTTGTTAAATATTTCTTATATAAATATGCAGACGGAAATAAATCTGTCATTAGTTAGTTCATGTTGATTTTTGTGAAGATACAATGAAAAGTTGGTTGCAACGGTCTATCGCTCTTCGTTAATTCTTCTGCTTCTATTTACTTTATTTTCTAAATTATTTTTCAATTTTTATATGAGTTAACAATAATTAAATGTGTATATAAAAGATAATATCAGATACTAACATGTCCTAAATAAGGTTCTTTTCGTTAGCAGTTATGAGAGGTAGTACTTTATCTTCCAGAATAGACGTGGCATCGGCATTTACGTCTAAAGACAACAATAGGTAACGCTTATTTTCATTATTGTCGCTGAACCCTATCGGAATCGTTGCGCGAATCAATTTTTTGTACTTGCCAATAGAATATTCTAATGTCCCTATCTTTGATTCAAAATCTTCGCGTATAGCAGCGCGTAGAACGGCTTGAAGGGCATACTTAGAGGTCTCGTCTTTTGTCATTAGAGGGACTAAGTTGTCTCTTTGCGCTGTTGCTACAAGACTCCCAAGATGATTTGCTATACCCGAAAATCTGATGGACGTATCTGTTCTTAATATCTCTCTGCATATATTCTCTAGATTAGTTGACATTCCAATATATCTAGACTTAGAGGAATAAAAATGTGAAAAATTGACAGAGGTGACTTGCATAGACATTCATTTATCTCAACAGCGAGTTAGTGGTATACTTGATAACCTTACCGCTTTATCTAAGGGTCCGCAATACCTGTGGTTTTCAGTATTGGCTGCCTGATGCAGCTGTAATTGGCAGTCAATACAATATGAGTAGAAGTAAGGAATAGGCTTTTCTCTACTATATTCTATAAATGATATTGTTTTAGATTATCTTTACTCTTATATCTCATTGATATCCATATTTTGTGTTTCTAGTGTAACTAAAGTAGCAAATCGAAAGTAGAAGAGGCGCTATTTCTAATGAAAGTATTTTCCGAATTCCCTGACTTGAGTATGAGGAAATAAGCCGATTCTCTACCAGAGAGTCACCTCGTTTCTATGTATCAGCCCGATATGCAGCTGCTAAAACCACATTCGATGCATAGATTACACCCTTCTGTGATTATCAATCTTGTGTTGCATGATGGGCATTTTTCTTCTTCATCTAGCTCAAGCCGTGTAGGAGAGGTAAGTAAGGCTTTCTTTGGAACTTGAATTTGTTGCGAAGATAGACTGTTTTCAAGCGGAATTTCTTCTTCCGTTTGCCTAAAGATTTCGTCAATCTGTTCTCTGATATATGGTTCTGTAACATTGGCCTGTATTTGATCAGTTACAAACTTGCTTGGTCTCACCGTAAATCTTTTCTCCTTGGTATTATCACCGGTGATATGTAGAACTTGCTCATGCCTTGAACCGTCTCTATACACCGTAACTCCTTTCAAGCCAAGTTCATGTGATAGCAGATATGCACATTTTACATCCTCTGCGGTTACATCCCCTGGCATATTGATTGTTTTTGCTATGGCGTTACCAATCCACTTTTGCCATACTGCTTGGGCCATTAAATGGTCAGTCCAATGAATGTCGATTGCAGTAACGAATATGTCCTGAATCGAATCTGGAATCTCACCAAGTCCGCGTACTGAACCATAGTTATTTGCAATCTTTGTAAGTATCTCATCAACGTACAAACCGCTTTCCTTTAATATGCTATCAAAAATCCTGTTAGTATAAAAGAACTTGCCGACTGTCACACGTTTTTCAAAAACCACTGCAAAGATTGGTTCGACGCCATTGGAAGTATCTGCGATCATAGACAATGTACCTGTGGGTGCTATTGTAGATGTCCAAGAGTTTCTGATACCGTGTTTTTGGATCTTTTGAATCAATGAATTCCAGTCATATATATGAGTCTCTCGTGGCAACTCATAATATCCGGCAACTGGAATCTTACCCTTAACATAATCTGTCGACTTGAATATAGGAAATGGTCCTCTTGACTTAGCAATAGCAACACTTTCTTCCATACTGTAATACGATATTGCCTCTGCTAGTTTGTTCATGAATTCATAACCGTTCTTTGAGTTATATGGGATCCTAAGCAGGAACAAAAGATCAGCAATCCCCATGATGCCAAGGCCAATCCGTCGTGTTAGTTTCGTATTAATATCAATCTCGTCAACAGGATATTTGTTCACATCAATGATATTGTCTAAGAACCTACAAGAAAGTCTAATTGCCTGTTCATACCTTTGCCAATCGAACTCGTACATTCCATCAGCTTTGCGTTTTACAAAGTTTGCAAGGTTAATTGACCCAAGATTACATGACTCATATGGATATAATGATTGCTCACCACACGGATTTGTTGCACGTAACGGGCCGCCTTTTGCACTAATGCACGGATTATATTTGTTGATATTGTCAAAGAAAATCACGCCCGGTTCGGCGCTCTTCCATGCACTGAATGCGATCAAGTCAATTAATTGATGTGAATCAATTTGCTTTATTGGTTCGTGAGTTCTTGGATTTCGTAACGTATACTTATGGTTATCCTTGTTTACGAGCGATTGCCAAAAATCTTCCCATACACCAACACTAACGTTAAAGTTCTCAAACATTCCAGGCTTTGTTTTGGCGGTTACAAATTTTTCGATATCCGGATGCCATGCCTCAAGAATACCCATATTTGCACCGCGCCTCTTCCCACCTTGCTTTACAACATCAGTTATTGTATCGATAATTCTCATAAATGACGTCGGACCCGACGCTACACCAGATGTTGAGGCTACAATGTCACCCTCTGGTCTTAGGTCAGAGTAATTTATCCCCACCCCTCCGCCAGATTTGAAGATCATTGCCGCATCGGTTGATGAGTTCATGATCTTGTACATATCATCTGGCATATCAAGAACAAAACATGCTGATAGTTGACCAAGGCGTGCTCCTCCATTCATTAGCGTGGGAGTGTTAGGAAGGAAATCTCTAGAAACCATCAAATTATAATACTCCCTAATTCGTTCTTCATATATTGAGAGTGCACCTTGGGCTACCATTCTAAGTAAATCTTTAAAGCTGACTTTCATTTGTCCACATTTTGTAAGGTCAATATAGTGGCGGATCATAGAATCAAAGTGATACTTATTAAGATAATATTCTCCGATCTTTAGCTTCAGATGAAAATCATCGATCTTAGCATAGTATTTTTCTGCTTCTTCAATACTTTGAACGTGTCCTGATGCTAAATCGAAACACCGTGGGTCATGCAAAATATCAGGAATCGCTACTAGGATTGCTACTCTTTCAAACATTTGCTTAGGTCCCTCTACAATTTCATTGCTATCGTCTCTTAGAAGATAACGTGCTGCCAAGACTCTGAGGGAATTTACCTCAAATGCCTTGTCTACTTCATCGAGATCCTTCTTGTTTAGAATTTTCACTTTCTCGTCGCGAACTTTACGTCGCTCATGCCTATACAGAATATAGGCTTTTGCTGTTTCAGACAAACCTTCTTCAATAAGTATGGACTCAACCATATCTTGAACATCTTCTACGCTAGGAATTGCAGTTTTTTCAGTAGCGCCATAGCCCTGCTGGACCATTTTTTGTATTACTTTATTTGCCAGTCTCTCTGCTAATGGATAATCTGCTTTGCCAGTGGCCACAAGTGCTTTATATATTGCGTTCGATATCTTGGAGTAAACAAAGGCGACTATTCTGCCATCTCTTTTTCTTATATGTATGATTAAATTTTCATTTGAATTGTTAAACTCAGTAAGTCCTGCCACCAGTCCTATACAAGGGGATCGACTTAAAAGCATTAGCTTTCTAAAAAATAATACATCTAAGGTGTAAGTGCCTACCCTTCTCTAAAAATATATTATATTTCTATTAAATCACTATACTCTACTCTACAGCATAGGTATCAAATAAGGCGATGCACAAAATTCACATTTTTCAATACTCTGGGTGCTTGACCTTCTCCCACAGCTATCACATATCATAAGTTTTCTCACAGGGCAGAAAAATTGAAGATTCGACGCAAATTCTATTGCAGTCTTCGCTTCTGTATTAGAAGAAAGGTTGCTCAAGTCAAGAGTTACCGAAATCCCACCATTTAACAGTTTGTCTAATGACACACAGTCTTCAATTAAAGAATAAGAATTATTATTTTTAAACAATAAGTCTTTTCCGTCCAATGTGATCCCTTGGGAATAATTGGGTGTATTTTGTTGATTTAATAAAGAAATCTTACCATATTTATCAGAATCTAATCCTGCAAATCTCATCGCACTATCATCGTGTAACATAGCAACTCCTATAGAATCTTCTCCAAAATGTCTTCCTTGATCTGCAGCTACATCAACAGCGGTCTTCATCACCTTTTGAAGGATTTCTACAGCGCCACTGTTGATATCATATCCTAAAATATCATAAACCGATTCTTTTATGCCCGTGAGATTAATTATAATATTAGTGGTCATAAGCTGGATAAACTTACTACTGGCAATTGTTGGAATGATACCCTTTCTGATGAGATCTTCTATGCCCTTCTTTCGTATCGACATTGCTGCAAGTGCAGGTTTAAGCATCAGAGCAAGCCTTGCCCGGAAATAGGTTTCATCTTTATTTGATTGATATGCAAGCCTAGGAAGATTAATAGACAGAGATTGTAGAGTCGCAACAGTGCTGGAATTCTTGTTACCTATTGATTTACATGCACCACTGTTAGCCCTTAATCCATCTTTTAAAATTGAGATCATCCCACCAGCACGTACTGTTGATGCAATAAGTTCTGAATGATCTGTAAGTTTATTGCTATCTTTATTATAATTTAAAGATAATCCTATCCTTGGAATAGGTGTAGAATCTACATATCTTCTGTAGCCATCAATAACCGCATCTATGAATTTAATATCATATATGTCAGCAGGAATGGGTAGCGTAGTGATTGGAAACCTTGACGCTGAAAATGAGGGAGCTACCGAAGATGCTATAAGCCCCTTCGAAAAGATCGAAACAACTTCCTCCGGTCCTTCGGTTCGCTCCAGTAGAGTGGGAATAACCCCCTCGAGTACAAGTTCTGTGGTAGCTTCTCTGCTCAGAAGCGATACTAATAGTGGAAAAATTGTTCTAAAATCTTTATTATTCTCTAATCTCTGCAGCCTAGAGACATTTAAAAACTTATTTCTTAGATCTAGCCCGCCTTCACAAAACTCAGCCAAATCTAGAAAAACGGTATCCGGAATTAAAGCCCATAGGCCAGTATTTGAGATATTTATTTCACCTGCTAGGTGCATATCTGCAATATCTTTCGGAAGCGTTTTTGCTATTAGAAGTTCTGAAAATATAGACTGAGAAGCTTTTGACAATATGCTATCAACTCCATTTTTAGTTGTATGTGAGTTATTCAAGGTTTCCAGAACGTCAGATGTAGGCATTCCCAACCTAGCCAGTTTGTTTCTATATTCTTCATTCCCATGTTCAATAAGAACAGAGTTCACAGTTTCTCTAATTAGAGATGACGTAAGATACACTGTCTGGAATTTGTAAATCCTGTTTTCAACTTCCTCTGTAATTTTATGAGCTTGTTCAAGGGGCATGTTAGCCTCTCTTACTAATGACTGTATTATCTTATGTGAATTGAATTCTTCAATTGATTGTCGAGTTGTCCTAACATACATTTTGCCACTTTCAATAATCGATCTTTCTTCTATTTGTCTGGCTAAACTTAATACAAGTTTGCCTAAATTTGTGATGGTATAACGGCGCTCCCCCTTATTGAGGGCAACAAGTGATTGTCTAAGAAGTTTTCTTAAATGATATGCAAACTTTCCAGATTCCTTCTTGGATTTAAATCCAGCTAGTGATTTTAGCTCAGAATAGGTAAGAGGCCCTTTAGAATTTAAAATTCGAAGTATATCAATTCTGTTAGGACTGGCCATCACAGAAAAAATCATTCTGACTCGTTTGGAGGCAGATTCCAAGACGCCATCACGTCTAGATTCTGTTTGAAGCGAATATTCATGACTCAACTGTTCCATTGCCACCGATATCGTAACTGTATATTTAAAGCCACTATGTATATTATATTTTACTAATGGGGTAATAGACTCTAATCTGAGTTGTCTGCTTCAGCGAGGAAGGTTGTTTAACCTTCTACTAATATAGTATCTCTGTTTCTTGCTTTATCCTCTTTTTCTAAGATCATTGTTCTCTCAGCAGTGATAGTTGGGACTTCTGGTAATTTTACTTTTGTTTCTTCTTCAAGTATCCCTTGAACCTCCTTTAATATTGAAATAGCATCCGTATCCAGAGGTGATGAAATTCTTTCTGGGCTTAACTTGAGAGTAGAGTTAACCAAAACTTCAGATGTTATCGATGACATTTCTGAAAATACGCTGTTGGCAGTAGGTACCACCCTTGAAATATCTCTTTGAATATCATTAATCATCTCGATAGTGGGATTTATAGTTTCCATGATCATTGCGAATTCCTTAATAGTGCTGAACCGAATCACTACAACTTCTAACGCTATGCTCATATTCTTGGTAGTTCGTTGAATACGCCGGATATTAGATAGCTCATTTGCCAGAGCTTTTGCTCGTGAATTATTACCAGTCTTGATATTCATAGCTATCTGATGCCGGAAATCTTTCTCCATCGTTGAGAACTTTACGTCCAGCATCTTCAGTCGAGTGAGTTGATTGTTTACCACTGTTGTAGCGTTTGAAATATCACTCCCTAACTGCTGTTGATGCTGTTCCATAGATGACTAATTCTGATTATTTAAAATATGTTAAGTTCAAATGTTAAACTGTATACACTACTAGCTAGCATAAAGCTGAGCTACAAAATTCATAGTAATGGAATTTGATTCATAATAATTTGCTGAATTCATAAAGCGGGCCACCGCATAAGGTTCTCTTATTAACAGCTAATACGGTGTAAATGCTTATTGTACGAAGCTGAACTGAACTTCTAGGAAAACAACTTGTGTTAGACTATGGTGTATTGTAGACTATTATGATCCAAGATAATATTGATATAAATCCTTTACGACAGATCGTTTTTAGCCTTGGACATGGTATAAAAGCCATGAGCAGAGATGAGGAAAGCTGCTAACGACATCTTTGTTGCGAATACAAGGTTCCAAGGGGTCTTCGGATTAGGATAGGGTACGTTTATGACATCAAGTCTAATTATTCCTCTCATTGCATCGGCTGTAATGAGAGAACTCCATATGATGAAGTTATAAATAAATTCATAGAGCGATAGCAGCGCTATGGCTAAAACAATCAATTGCAAAATCGACTTAACAGATGGAGAAATACTCTTAACCTTCTCAGCGCCTATCTTAGTTACGCAATACCAACCTACTACAGATACAATCATCAAATACGTGACAAGTTTAGAAAGCCCATGAAAAGGAAATTCCGTATTGACAAGAACTTCACCGATAACTACTCTTCCTGTCTTTATGTATTCTCCTATACTAATGTATAGGGAATACACAGTAATAGTAGCCATTATTATGGCACAGCAATAAAATATTGCAAGAAAGAGGTTTCTTGTTCTTATTTCATCTCTCTCTAGACTTGAACTATGCATCTCTATACAGGGAACTATTATATTCTGGGGGTTATAAAAATTACATATTGATCAATACATTCTCCGAGTCAAAACTATAATCTCATGCTGAATGCATGTAATAATCAAGAATATGGACAAGAAAATGCTTGCGATA
>DATDLD010000208.1:0-4149 GCA_036519475.1 Candidatus Nitrosopolaris sp.
GGGTGAGATACCTTGAACCAGGTCTAGTGAGTCTTAGATTTAATTTATTCGATATGACTGAAATCTGCAAAATCAGAATGATAAAGCTATACTACCAAAATACGAATTAACACAATCTTTTAACATCCATTTTTAACCCATAAGATCCAAAGTTCTTGCTCGGATCATGTGAAATTATTGTTAACTACCTATCTCTATTTCTAACAATATCAAGTACCATATCTTGCCGAACAGGTGATAGTTCGTCCCTGAATTTACTGCATGAAAACGCTTATAATACTTTCCAGCGTCCAGATACTAAGGGACTTTTGGAGATCAAAGAAGGACTTACGTTTGATGATGTGCTTCTTGTTCCTAAACGCTCGCACGTGATTTCTCGAGCTGATACTAACCTAAAAACAAGGTTGTCTAGAAACATAATCCTGGATGTACCGCTTGTTAGTGCAAATATGGACACAGTCACCGAGTCAATGATGGCTATCTCTCTTGCAAGAGAGGGCGGTATAGGTATCATTCATAGATTCATGACGATTGAAGACCAAGTGGACGAAGTACTTAAGGTTAAACGATCTGAGTCTGTAATTATTGAACAGCCCTACACCATCAAGTCTAATATGACTGTAAAAGAGGCGAAGGAGATGATGACGCAGAATAGTGTGTCCGGGCTATTGGTTGAAGAAGATGGAAAAAAGCTAGCAGGCATAGTGACTAGGCGCGATATATTGTTCGAGACCAACTTGAAAAGCAAAGTTTCTGTTCTAATGAGTAGGGATGTAATTACTGCAAAAAATGGCACTACGATTGATGAAGCCAAAGAAATTCTACACAATCACAGAATTGAAAAATTACCGGTAGTAGATACTGCAGGACGGATAGTCGGTCTGATCACAAGTAAGGATATCTTGAAAATGGAACAATATCCTAGTGCTTCGAAAGATAAAAAAGGCCGGCTGCTCGTAGGTGCGGCCGTAGGAGTAAAGGGAGATTATCTGGAGCGTACAGAAGCACTATTGGAAGGCGGTGCAGATATAATAGTGGTTGATATTGCACATGGCCACAGCGACAACGCAATAAACACTGTTCACATGATCAAGAAGGCTTTTCCAGATTGTGAACTTATTGCAGGAAATGTTGCAACCGCGGAAGGTGCAAAAGATCTTATCAGGGCAGGAGTTGACGCCATAAAAGTCGGGGTCGGTTCTGGATCAATTTGTATCACTAGAGTAATAACAGGGTCTGGAGTTCCTCAGCTAACAGCAGTCCTAGAGAGTACAAAGGTAGCAAGAGAAGAAAATGTCCCAGTCATCTCTGATGGAGGGATTAGGACCTCGGGTGATGCAACAAAAGCACTAGCGGCTGGTGCGTCCTCAGTTATGGTAGGGAGCCTTTTTGGTGGCACTGACGAAAGCCCAGGCAAAACAATGGTTAAGAATGGAAAGAAGTTCAAAATTTATAGAGGGATGGCCTCATTCTACGCTTCTTTGGGTAGGAGATATCGCGAAGAAGGATTCCAAGTTACGGATTCAGAGGATTTGAACGAGTATGTTCCCGAGGGAGTCGAAGCCATGGTGTCTTACAAAGGGAGTGTAGTCGAAATTATACGGCAGCTCGTAGGGGGTTTAAGGTCAGGCTTGAGTTATTGTGGTGCAAAATCTATTCCTGAGATGCAAGCTAATGCTCAATTCGTTAGGATAACTTCTGCGGGTTATAGGGAAAGTCAACCCCACGATGTAAACTTGATGTGAGTTAGAACAGCCCATATTTCCAATTAGAAACAGCGGATTAGAATTAATGTTCCATCGTAGGAAATCGATGCAAATTTTCCTAACGCTCTGGAAGCTCATTCAGGGCAATTATTGGGCATCCTTTGTACGAGGTAATAGAATTATTATGTAAGTTGCTCAGAGACATGGGAATATCTATTTTATTTAATGCAGAGGGTTTGGTCCCTACTATATTACATAATATGATTATCAATGCAATCATTCGAGCCACAGAATCAAATTGCGTTTACCCCCTTTGCTTACATAATTCATTTGTACGATCCAAATCTGATTTATGATCCAGATGAAATTCTGATTTATGCGTTTAGGACCGCAGTCAATTAGAGGGAGAGCACTTCTGTCTGCATTATTGTATCAGGATCACTAACAACAAAGAATTGGTTTAATATTAGAATCATTTCTGATCAGCGCAAGTCAGCTTTTTGATACGAACCTAAAATCTTCAGGAACGAGGTTTTCCCTTGGATTGATCGCATTGTTGTTTTAATAGATTCATCCTCTAAATGCCCCTCAAAATCTACATAAAAGTTATACTCCCATGGAGTTTCTTTTGTGGGACGTGACTCTAATTTGGTCAAGTTAATATGTCGCTTTGCAAATTCTTCCAAAATGCTACATAAAGAGCCTGGCATATGTTTGACAGAAAGAATTATAGACGAGCGATCGCGGCCAGTTGATTTTGTTTTGGAATGTGACAGGACAAAAAATCTTGTAAAATTATTTTTCTTGTCTTCAATTCCTTCCTGCAGGATCTTCATATCGTAGAGTTCTGCTGCTCTTCTGCTCGCTATTGCAGCTCCTTCCATTATACCCTTCTCTTTAATCATTTTTACTGCTCCAGCGGTATCATAAGTTGAAACAGCATCAAGCCCATTTTGCTGTAAAAAATGTCTGCACTGCGCAAGAGCTTGAGGATGAGAATAAACGGTTTTCAGCAACGAGTTCGTATCCTTATTCACAATGAGACAATGTCTAATCCTTTGATAAATTTCGCCTGAGACAGCCAAATCTGCATCCAATAATAGATCATAAACCTCATTAATGCTACCTTCTATTGAATTTTCAATGGGCACCACACCAAAGTCTATGGTATCGTTCTGCATACTGCTAAATATGTCATGAAAGGTTCTCAGTGGTACTAGGGTTGGTCGTGAAAAGTATTGGAGAGTTGCCATTTCACTGAAAGCACCCCGTTCGCCTTGAAACGCGACCCGTTCCATGGCCATAACAGTCTAAGCATTACCTGTCTTTTGGATCAATCTAAAGGTCTCCTTTCCATAATCAGATGTTAATTTACGCTCTTCCACGACGCCGCATTCAATACATTTAACATTCTTGTTTACGGGAACCGTGTCGCCTCCGCAATTAAAGCAGGTGGCATAAATTACCCCAAATTCCTTCTCCTCGATGGTAATATGTATTGTTGAATTCAATAAACTAACTACTCTTCCTCGAAGAATATCTCCTACTCTAAAAATGGTTCTTCCCCTTCTATCGCCTCTATCACGACTCCATCCTCCCCCACTAGATCCTATTTTAACTGATGAAATGGCGGAAAAACCAGATGTTGATTTTGTGTCGTTTATATAGAGTACTCTAATGGACATCATACTGCTAAATAGCATTTCGACGTAGCCTACGAGGATATCACCTAGTTTAGGCAATATTGGAGGATTCTTTTGCTCAATTCTTACTGTGCGTCTTTTGAAATCCAAAACTTTATGGCCTACTGCAGCCGAACGGATAAGACCATTGTCAATATAGGTGTTCTTTCCACCCTCAAATTCCTCGATCGATGCTACGGATTCCCCTGGCAGAATTGGGTCTGAAGATTGCTTCAATTTACTCATCGATAGCTTTAGTGTGAGCATTGAATATTATAACTGTTACATTAAACGAATGATCGGAAGGGTTTTCTCTCCTAAAGTATAGTGAAGCTCGTTACGGAGGGGACTACGTTAACTTGACACAATGGATTCTCTATACGTCAAAGAAGGATTTGCGCGATTTTTTTGAACAGGTTTAGTTAGTAAATTACAAAATAGCGTCTCGAAAATTATGGCAGTATAATCGCCGAGAAAATTAAGCGCATTTTTAGAGATAACATAAATTCGAGAATTAGGTTGGCAAGGACTATTATATTTTTGTTTTAGTTTTGATTTACGAGCTGCTCTTCGGTCTTTTCTTAATCCACCACTCTACGTGTTCTATCACCCAAATAAGCAAAGCATATTTTAGTGATGACTATAAGCGTCTAACATGTGATTCATCCTGTTCAGGCGAATGGTCTAGGATTCATGGACCCACCGGATTTTGATTATTTCAAGTCCTGGGTTCCACGCCAAATTTTGACACCGGGGGGAAT
>DATDLD010000209.1:0-2968 GCA_036519475.1 Candidatus Nitrosopolaris sp.
CATAACCAAAAATGATATTCCTAAAATAGTCGACCTTCAAAGAGCTTCATTTCCGGATATGGCAATATATGGCATGATATGGCCATCATCTTTCCTTCAAAGTCATATTCAGATTTTTCCAGAAGGTCAATTATGTGTTGAAGTTGATGGTAGATTAATAGGTTCAGCAAGTAGTCTAATAGTTTCTTTAAGACCGGATCATGCACAACACACCTGGGCTTATATCACAGGAAATGGGTTATTCAAAAATCATGATCCCAATGGAGATAGCCTTTATGGAGCTGATATTTCCATACACCCAGAATTTCGTCGTAATGGTATTGGAACTATGCTTTATAATGTAAGAAAAGATATGACCATTAGGTTGAATCTACGGAGAATATTAGCTGGAGGACGCTTGTATAATTATCATAAATACACGAGTACAATGTCAGCTCAAGAATATGCCGAAAAAGTAGTAAATGGAGAACTTAAAGATCCAGTCTTATCATTTCAATTAGAAAATGGATTTAAATTTATTAAAGTGCTTTCCGATTATCTTTATGACAAACGTTCTTTAAACTATGCCAGCTTTATAGAATGGTTAAATCCACAGTACCGGATTTTGTAATAATAATAGAGAAGTTGTTATATGTCAATTATAGATTGTCATGTGCACCTAAATCAATATGAAGGAATTAACATGACTGGAATATTTCTTACGTTAGAAGGAAGACTAAAGGCATTACTTGAATCTATGGACAATAATGATATCGAGTACTCCATTATACTCTCATCTTACAAAGTTGATGCGAACAGACCATCCGCATCCCAAATTATTGATATTATGAGAAAGTATGATACTAAAAATAAACTTAGACTTGTGGCAGGATTTACAATTGATAATCACACTGACGAGGATTTAAAAGATTATAGGATATGGATAAAGGACGGTGTTATTAAAGGAATAAAGCTCTATTGTGGATATGAACACTATTATCCCTCTAATGAAAGATATCAAGCAATTTATGACATGTGTGTAGAGTATAGATTGCCTTTGATGATCCATACAGGAGATACACTCTCAGATAGAGCTAAGGTCAAATTCGCTCATCCTATGAACATAGATGATATTGCAGTTGATAATCCAGAATTAAAGATAGTTATGTGTCATTTAGGAAATCCCTGGATAGTAGATTGTCAAGAAATACTTTACAAGAATAGAAATGTATATGCAGATATTTCTGGTCTAATTGTTGGCGACTTTACGCTATCAGCAGAAACACATTACATACCTAAAATAAGAGAAGTATTAGGCTATGTAGGTGAGAAACATCGCCTATTATATGGAAGCGATTGGCCTATTTGTAGTATGAGCTCTTACATCAGGCTCGTTAAGAAGCTAGAACTTAATCAAGAACCATTTAATCTTCTAATGTATAAGAATGCGAAGAGTGTTTTTGGGTTTTGAATTATTTGAAGCTCTCAAATATGTAATGAGATTGCCAAATAACCTTGGACTTTGTTCGTTATCCATAGAACCCGGTCCAATGGTATAATGTATTAAAAAATCTCAAATAGTAATGGGCAGGCGATCAAAGAGGCAAGCCGTGCAACATAATGTCAAACGATTATAGCATAATATCCTACATGATATTATCTATCATCATGATTCCGATGGGTATTTTTAAATACACTGCATTTTTACACAAAAATCCTATAGTTTTCTTATTACCTTCCACTGGCTCCTTTGGCTCTCGACTCTTGTTATGAATTTGAACTTCATTCATGGTTTAAAGACGTTGCCAAACGCATCAGACGGAGCAGGTCTGCAAACGCAGTAAATGCACTAATTACCGCAGACAAAAATTTGAATGAAAGTCGTAATGAAGAAGTAATACGCGATGTATTTATTCGTCGTGGAATTCTTCCTAATCAAAATCGAAACAACAAACGAGCGGGCTTACCGTTCGATCAGCTTGGATAATATTGTAAGAGGTTATGAAAGGTATTCTTTTAAAAATATTCAAATGGAGACATAGATACACTCATGGCACATAATAATGATTGGTACCCTCAGCCAGATAAAAGAAAAGGTCATCGGATTGCATCGCTCCCATCAGATAAAAGACATCTTAAAAGTACAAGACCATCATCCATTGATAAATCTATAGAATCTATCGTATCCTCGATATCCAGAAGTAATATTGAAAGATGGATTAATGATCTGGCATCATTTCATACAAGGCATACCAAATCAAGGTTTATTGACGAGGCAGCCAATTGGTTAAAAGGGGAACTTGAAAAAGTTAGTGAGGCTAATGTTACTTTCCATAACTATACAGAAAGTGGATATAAATTGAAAAATGTTATTTGTCAGAAGACGGCATCATCAGATAACGTAATTCTTGTATGTGCAAACTATGATTCAAGAATGGAAAATCTTGAAGATGCGGAGTCTAGAGCTCCAGGCGCCGATGATAATGCAAGCGGAGTAGCAGTTCTTTTAGAAATAGCTCGTCTAATTTCCAAATTAACCTTAGAAAAAAGTCTTCAATTAGTATTTTTTTTCAGGTGAGGAGCAAGGCCTTTGGGGATCAAAACACTATGCCAAACACCTAAAAGACACTAATGTAAATCTTCATAGACTGATCAATTTGGATATGGTTGGTTTTCCGTCAGCAAATGGAAAACATATTGTTACCATTGAAAGAGATATGGGTAATGCAGTACCAACAAATGATCAGGATTCACAGACTTTTGCTCAGATCATGGAACAAGTAGCGGTAGTCTATACTGATCTTGATATTATGTTAGGTCCAATATATGACAGCGATTACATGCCTTTCGAAGCATTAGGATATGTAGCAATAGGCGGTTATGATGGAGGAGCAACAGATGAAAATACACATTACCATAGCATTACTGACGAAGTATCTTTTGTAGACATGGATTACGTTGTATCAATTACTAAAATGGTATTGGTTAC
>DATDLD010000210.1:0-3586 GCA_036519475.1 Candidatus Nitrosopolaris sp.
TTGGATCGTAGACAGGGAGATTTATTTTTCGTAATTCGAGTACATGTGATTTTGAGTCATATTTTTTTGCCTCTTCCAAAACCATTCTTAAAGTACGAGTACTGTAAGATTGTTGTCTCATACTTCCAGCAATACCTAAAATATTTATTGTGTCCCCTTGCTGTGCTTCTGATTGATTATCAGCTTGTGATACCTTTAAAGATTGAATTTGAACTTGGGATTTAATGATGTTAACCATACATATATATGAAAAAGCTTATTTATAAACAAAGGGGTTTACAAACTATACAAAAACTATAAGACAATATGCTACATATCTATAACTTCTATGAATTATCGCCTGAAGCAAGTTCCACTTTATTGGCTTAAAAATTCTTCATAAATATTTGGTTTTTGATATAAAAATCTTATAATGTATTCAATGTGTAACCAAGATATTTTAGGGACTATAACAAAGCTCTACGGACTAATAATGTCAATTGTTACAGAAGAAAAATGTGAAATCTCTAGAATGTTCACGGTGCTGCCATATCTTGACGTGTGAGAGCAAAAATCGCTACGTGGCTACCTGTCCACATCGCAAGACTACAATATCCATTAGGAAGAACCAAGTGGTACTACCGGCTGGCCCAAGTTTGGAGACCTCTTGCCCAGTTAGTTAGTTTATTGATTACTCTTGCGCTTGCTACTGCCATTCCTACTGGTTCTCATCCATCCATCCATTCATACATCTGTCTATTGCCTATCACATGTAGTCAGCCAACAAAAACACACACAACCCTACTAGCCACATTTTCTCATAGACTCTGACTAAGTAGAGGTTCATTTCCAATTCCTTTAATTATGTATTATTGAAGTTTCAGAGGAATCCTCTTTTTCTTTCTTTAATTACAAATTTGCAAATAGAATCACCTTTAGCAGCCCTGTGAGTTGTTTCAATGTCTGCATCGAGAAGTTTTTCAAATAATTCAGTTTCAGTGGTACAGGCTTCCCAATGCTTTTCAGCAATATGTATGATTGGACAGTTGTATTCTAAAAGCACATGTTTTCCACCACTACTCTTTGACTCATTCTTAGATTCAGCTATGTATCCTTCTTCATCTCTAATCCTAGCTAATTCCTTAACTTGTTTGTCAAATTCCAAATCCCTAAGACGTTTATAATATTGATCGAAAAGTTCACTCTGACGTTCACGTAGAACCTTTTCAACAGCTTCTTTGCCCATATTTCTTTCAATAAAATCAAAGGCATATGTTGCAATTGCACTATATGATTTTGGGAAAACAGTTTTGCTTTGACTAGTTAGTTGATACACCATTCTTGGCCTGCCAATACGTCCCCTAGTTTCTACACCTTCTACTAAACCCCTCATTTGTAAAACAGTAAGATGCTTGTGAATAGCCATCCTTGATACCTTCATAACGTTCGCCAATTCCTTGAGTCCTGCTTGCTGCATAACCTTGAGATAATAGAGCAACTTCTTCTTTGGTTCACTAAATCCGTCAGCAATATTTTCTAGATTTGTTGAAACAGGCAATTAATATATAAATTATAGATTAACTCATTCATAAACCATTTGATTTACAAATTGAACCAATGATGATCCATCTGGGTAATTTATTTGATGAATGGCAGTTAATCTGATCGCTATAGTTCAAGCCACAAGCCACAGTCCTTGTTTCAATTCTGACTATCCATATAAACAGAACGCCTAGATGGTCATTATACCTCGAAGTTTCGTTGGCTACAGAATTCTCAGTGGGGAGAATTTATATAATTTGTAAACCTGCGGCTTTATAATATAGAATAATAAATAATGACTATGAGCAGAATTATAGAAAACATTAAGAAAGAAATATTAAGTTGGCCTTATGTTAGCTCTGAACCACATAGATTTGGCGGTATAGAATTTCGGATTAACAAAAGGGAAATGGGGCATATCCATGGTGACAAATTGGCAGACCTGCCATTTCCGATGGATGTGAGAAATAAGTTAGTTGATTCTGGTCATGTATCTCCTCATCACGTTCTTCCACAATCAGGATGGGTAAGCTATTGGATCAAAGGAGAAAAAGATATTCCGGTCGTTATTGAGCTATTTAAAATTCGATATGATTATCTCAAACCAAAACAATATGTTAGTACTTAGCCCATTCGTATTATCTACCAAGATACATCTACACGACTTCAAGGTATCAAAAATAGCAACTGTCGTCAGTATTTTAGAGAAACAATAGATATTCTGTTATATTACAAAGTCAAAATTATGTTACATAATTATTGTTGATTGTTGATGTTGCATCGCTAATATGAAGAGAATCAAATATGAGCAGCAGGTTCCACTTTGCAGCGCACTACATCAGATGCATCAACTATTCTGTTAATGTATCTTTCTTTACAATTGTCTTCAAGAATTTTGAATTTACCTCTTCCTGTGTGTATGATTTTTGCCTCTACTCTCGTTCCATTATCAATAAATAGAATGCACCAACAAGAGCGTCTTTCTATTATCATGTTAGAATCGTTTTTGCTGCTATTGCCGTTACTATATAGTTCAGCAGTATTGTTTTTACACTTTCTAAAGGGGATAGTACCCACAATAACTCTCATTTTATTTTTAAGCTTGTTGATTATTGATTGTATAACAACAACATTTTTTATTGGCAAGTGCATCATTATCGTAATTTGCCTTATCAATAACAATTATTAGATAACTGACAAACTTAAACCTTATTATGATAATACTGAACGTTTGTAAAGTAAAAGCCATAGCTATCATACTAATTGTAAATATGTTACCGCGTCAAGAAGAAATTGCACTTATCATATGTGAACAATAATATTGTGCTAGGTCATAGTGCTGAACATTATCAACCTTTAACGGTGGAAGTAAAGGATGAGAAAGATGATGATGATGATGATGATGCTAATGAATATGATTCTACTATTGAAGTGCTTAGATTAGCAACATATTCTAACAACGAATCAAGTGTTGTCCTATGCCTCCTTACTGTAAGTCAGTTGATGTAATAGCTGCAGAACGTTTGATTATAAGGTCATGATACTCTGAAAAGCGATCTTCAAGATTTTCTGGTATTGCCTTATAGAGACATAGTACAGTTATAGGCATTTCAAATCCTTTTATTGCTTCATTACCCATGTTTTCAAGTTGCAGAGCGTCCTCATATCTTCCCTGTTCGATTAATTTATTTGGCAAAGTGGCCAAGACATTTAGCCCATTTTTTGATTTCTGTTTTGCCAGTTCCCCAATATCACGAATACTATTAAGACTTGGTATAGCAGAAAAGCTGCCGTCATCATAAAAGCTCTCATCGGCTGGGATTATCATTATATCTTGTGAATTGAATACGAGATTTACATTTTCGATTCTGTCAATTGATTCTATGAATTTCTGTTGCTCTTTTGTGTAGATAAGCAAAACATTAATCTGATTGCGATCAATGCCTCGTCTTACATATGCATTAACAATCTCCTTAAATTGTGATTCATTGTTATATGTAAAGACGATATGGTCACGATCCTTCATTTCTAAGATAATATCACTTACATAATCCATCTTGTTGTA
>DATDLD010000211.1:0-5891 GCA_036519475.1 Candidatus Nitrosopolaris sp.
ACCTCTAATCGACAAACGAAGTGGCCAAGTTATCTCCTTGTCAGATGAGTTACTTCAAATTATGGACCTTGAAACCTTTGAAGTGTTTGAGACGACGTTAATAGACAATGAGATTAAGGACAAGATCAGACAGGGCGCAGAAGTAGAGTACTGGAAGGTTCTTGAGAAGGTAAAAATTGTACGAGTAAAATGAGGAAATTAAGTGGGACGTATAGGAATTGATGAAGCACTATAAAATCATCATTATTTTGATTTAACACTATATCAAGGAATTCGCTAACCAAAGACAGCAAGGTTGTCCAATGGACATTTGAAGCAGGTAAATTCAAGTTTAGCCTTCAAGATTATATTATTAACTACAATGAGGCAGCTGACAAGGAAATTTCTGTACCAGTTCAGTCGGTAAATTATCGTCTTTGATCTTACCAATACCCAGTAACCAAAAAAGTCTGCTTTACTTGCTTCTGTGACTCAGCTTTTCAGATATTCGTCTCATACCACTCCTCTGCGGGACCAAAACCATATAAAAACTGGTATTATTGTCTATATCTGAGGCATTAACAAATGGTAACTGCTACTGAAGGGCATCTTTAACCTAGTTGTTGGTGACAGGAGAACTTGCATATTCAAAATCTTCATTAGAATTATTGTCATCTGCCAACTTGGCAGTATAAAACTGCTTATATGTTAATCAATCCGTTTAGTCAGGTATTTGAGTAAGATATATTCTAAATAGCAGTCAGCGCTTAAAAGGGTAGTGCACAGCGTTTCTATATCAAGTTAATATAGCTGGCCAATGTAAAGTTGAGATGCGTTCGGATCGTTTCGTTAGTTATATAGCCGATTCTCCTCGTGTTCTAGATCCAATATCTACTGCGTCGTCTATGTCAGATACAAAGATCTTTCCTTCTCCTGCCAAGCCTGTACTTAATCTTTCAAGCATTGTATCAATAATCTTGCTTACCAAAGAGTCTTTTACTACGAGCATAATCAGAGAGTTGACGTTAAACTCAGGTATATAGGTAGAAGTGCCTCGTCCTGAATGGAGCCGAGGTCTAGGAACTTGTCCTCGCCCTTTCGAATCATAATATGTTAGACCCCCTATACTTAAAGCGTCTAACGCTTCAAATGCTGTTCCCAATCTAGTACTAGGGATAACAGCTTCAATTTTTTTCATAATGCATCTGTACAAAAGAACAATTATAAATCCCTTTATTAAAATATTGTGTATTACTCGAAAGACAGTCAGTTGTTTTGTTATCATTTAGTTAAATGTATGTTTCATTTTTCCTGACTAAAATCAAAATGCGCTTAGAAGCCCGCCAGACCAAACATTTTCTGGCTCTTCAAGCCAAAGAATATATTTTGCTTATTTCTAAACTTAATTTCGTAACATTGCTGAGTCTTTTTAGGAAGCGAAAAGTGATGTTTTGTCTACTGTGTAAAAAGCAACTGACCTACAAATATAAAACGGCAAGGGACTGGGATATCCACGGTTTCTTATGCAGTGATTGCCACATCGAAAAGACTAAAGAATATCTTTTCAAGCAGGAGCAAGAAAAAGCAAAACTTGAACGCAAACAGGATGCATGTTCTTTATGCAACAAAACATTAAATTTTGAAATAGATACCAGGAAGCCCAGATGGTATTGGAACTTGGAGCCAGGTAGCATCATCTGCCTAAACTGTTTTCAAAAAAAGCAATCGGAGTACGACATTAAGATTAACTTTTGTTCGTTGTGTAAAAATCGAATGGGTTTTTTTCGTTATAATCCTAAACCAAAATGGCAGATCCAGGGACAACTGTGTAAAGAATGCTGGGACAGCACGAACAAGAGTAAAAAATGAATAACTTTGTTTGAAAGGTATGAATGTAGTACTTGCAGGAGAAAATTTAGAAAAGTAGAAGAGATTATGCAGCATAAGCAAATAATACACGGAAGAGAATTACTCTACGAGTGCAGATCTTGTAAAGTATCCTTCCCTAGCATGGAACAAATGAGGGATCACGTTAGGAAATTCCATTCGTATAATAAAATGAAAGGTAAAACAATTAATCTTGAACATGACTAGAGTATATATTAAAGTCGCCGAGAGTACACATTCAAATATGATTCGCTTCTTGTGAAAGACCTAGTAAATTGCAGCTATACATAAAACAAATTTGTAATTTTAATATAAAATTAAAGATTGTACTCCATTAGGAATGGACTTCAACCTAATATTTTCTGAAACCTTGGTTCAAATTGTATCGAGTCGACTTTCAAACTTGGCCCATCGATGAGCATGCCATATTAGACATGTGACAAGATTCTCAAAAAGGGCCGGTTACAGAAACGCACCAGGTTAAAATGATGGACTCAAGATAAGAGAAAAATACCCAGAAGTATGTTAGAAAAAGCTATCATATTTGCGTCCTTAGTCTTTTGATTGCATTCAGAGGGTCTTTTTCTAGGATAATCGAACGACCTACTATAAAGTAGTCTGTACCGTTTTTAGCAGCCTTTTTAAAATCTCCACCCTGTACGCCTAAGCCTGGCGAATATATTGGGGTCTTTTTCTTCTTAAATATTTGGTTCAATATCTTACTTTGAGTCGCTCCTACTATGATTCCATCTACATGGCATCGGTACGCAGATCGGAGGAGATTTTCATACAGCGATACGGCAAAGGAATCACCTGCTTTTGATTTCTGAATAACCTTTATGCCAAAAGTTTTCCCTGCGTCGCAGTGACTCATATAGATTAATGCAAGAATACCGCGACCCATAAGATGAGCTTGCTTCACCGCTGAGTCCAACGCGCTTTGTCCCATAAGCGGATTGACTATCACTGCGTCAAATTCCATCTTGAAAAGATAGCTGAGAGCAACCCCGTTAGTGCTTGCGATGTCAGTGAGTTTTATATCCGCAATAGATTGCAATCCATAGTTATGAGCTAACCTGTTTATTTCAGATAAATCCAATAGAGATAGCGGCAAAATGAGGTGAAAGTTAATTTTGATGCCACAGATATGTCGATGAAGTAGAACAATTAGTGATTTAACTACTTCTTTCAGATCAGGGTTAGGCAGCAAATCTAGTGCTAATATTATACGGCTGTCTTTGTTTCTTGAACTATTGTCGATTCGTTCTGTGAAGCCAGACTGCCTAGACATATATTCTCACTAGTGGGTGATCACCAGACAGCGTAATTACTTTAAGATAGATATAACCATGCTCATCTATTCTATTTGAGAACGACGGTTGTTCGACCCTTTGGCTTGAATAGCGAAGAAAAGGACTCCTAGGTTGCTCATTGATAAAAATATAGTAGAAGTATGATATTGTATCTGATTCGTTTAGGTTCATTGCTGCTCCTATCACGATTTTATCATCATTTTGGTATCTATCTTTAAACAGTATCAAAGGAAGGGGCGGCTCATCGTAGATAGTTTTGTATGCTGCCACCTTGGCAAGACTGGATAAATCCTTTAAACGGATCCCTATATACCCACGTTTCCTGCCAACTCTAGCTTTTCTGGTCATGAATAATGGGAATTTATCGACATGTATTATTGGTGAATAAACATATGTTGGATTTACACCGAGATCAACCATTCTGATTTCTTCACTACCACCAGTAATTCTATAGGCAAGGTATTGAGCTGAGACGTCAAATGCTTTCTTTACAAAGAAAAGTACAGGTCTTTCGTTAATGAAATCAGACTGGACAGCAAGGACATGTTCTTTATTTAGCAGCACGGAAAATGTGGGTAATGGTGTACGTTCCAATGCACATACCAGTCGTCCAAAATCATTTATGTGCTCGAGTTCAATATAATACGGCGCTTTTAAATGCAATTCGTCAATAATTCTAAAAAGAACACATATTAAACTCATCTGGATCTTTGATTTAAGATGTGAGATGAAAAAGATAACTTGGACTGCTGTAACTCAGGAGAAGAAAGATTACAAAATAATTTATAGCAGAGTGTTTCCCCGGTTATAAACACAAATTAAATTAGTCGTGGGCGCAATTTTCGTCATTTAGGTTTTTAGAATGAAACTCACGCTCAGCAGAATCGTAACAATGCTCATGTAAATACTGTGCGATTTGAAGGAGCGGTTTTTCATTAAGATTTGTAAGCATTTCACCTTCTGTCAATGACATCATCTAATCCTGGCCCAGTACCTATTAATGTCACTTTCACTCCTGTATGATCCTCCATATCTTGGACAAATCTCCTCGGCCCTTCTGGTAACATCGCGAAATCTGTTATACCCGCAGTATCGGGAAAGACTACGTCCAGCTTCGTAATTGCTAATTGGGTTGCACTGTTTAATGTTATTGCTCTTTTTGCCAAGTCGATATCAAATGGCGCTGCTCTTCGTTGCCTGCCAGTAACACTTCCAAATTCTATCCATCCCCTCTGTTTAGCGTCTTCATTACTGATCTCATTGAGCAGTGGTCCTTCTCCTACTCGTGTAACATAAGCTTTTAAAACGAGAAGAACCTCGTCTACTTTTTTTGGGCCAATCCCTACGTCAGAGCATATGGCCGATGCAGTGACATCCTTCGAAGTTACATAGGGATAACGGCCATGATAAAGAGAAAGAAATGTACCTTGGGTTCCCTCTATAAGGACTTTTTCATTATTATCTAGGGCAGCATTGATGCATTCACTAACGTCAGTGGTATACGAAGCTAAGTCAGACATATCCTTGGCCAGTTTTATCACTCTAAGTGCTCTGTCTGCGTTTGCCGGTCCTGTACCTGTACCGGTAGTTCCTATACGCCTTATAAGATGGGAGTCTGAAGTATCCTTTTCAATGTGCTTATTTTCGATAATGCCACAGTTGTGATCAATAAAGGCCCTCCCAGATGCCTTGAATGTTGCTATTTCGTTTAGAAAAGTTTCCGTAGAAATCAATACTCCTGCTCCTATCAATAATTTCGTAGCTGGATTCAATACTGCGCTCGGAAGCATTCTAACCTTATAGGTCATATTTCTGAAAGTGAAAGTGTGTCCAGCATTAGGTCCTACTCCACCTCGGACCGCAACAGAATAATTCTCTTTGTATCCCAAATAGGAAATTATCTTTCCCTTTCCCTCATCACCATAGAATCCACCAACCACAATCATTGAAGGCATGTTAAAACGGTAAGTGACGACGATATTTAAGCCTGATTTACATTCAGAAAAACTCTTTATACGGTTATGTTCAGGGATATGTAAGGCAGCTTGACCTTGGAAAGCAACCATGGGGGAAACATTCTCCAAATTCTCTCAGATCTTCCAGCTTTCATACAACGACCTATACTTCAGAATAAACTTAGAGAATTCCTTTTAATGGATGATGAAAGCAAATACGAGACTATTTCGATGGTTATGAAATCGGCTTTCTCGGTTGAAACTCGCAAATTATCTGAATTGACGTCTATTTGGATGGACATACTCTGTAGCTTAGATGGTTGTGAGATAGTTAATATATTGAAAATGTATCTCGATGAAATTTTAAGAAATCAAATGACAATTGAAAATTTGAGTCATGAACCTCTGATTACAGGATTTATGAACCTGTCCGACAAGAACAAGGAAAAATTTACAGACTCTTTAAAAGAAGCAATTTTCCTTTATCCAAAGGCCGCAGAGGCCTTATTGATTATTCCTAAGCCCTTTTTGATAATAATTGGTGTGAGGTATTCTTAGAGGATTATTATCTTTTGTCAGGATTTTTCTGTAGTTCTCCTTCGGCTTTTTCTAACCCGAAAAATATTTTCTCATACTTGCGAAGTGCTTTTCGATGCTCGGGAAGAGACATATCTAGCCTCATCTCATTCATGACCATTACAGCATAATTGGTCCATTCTTTCCAGCAATCTTGACACGAAGGGTATTTTTCTGCTGC
>DATDLD010000212.1:0-13265 GCA_036519475.1 Candidatus Nitrosopolaris sp.
ACAAATTTCGATAAAACTTTATTTAGCTTGTCCTGCTATTATCATGGTCTATGGCCTCTCAACGGGAGATGCTAGCAGAGTTGGAGAGTTTAGGTTTAAAACCACGATTGAATTCTCTTAATGATAATCAGGAAATTAGCAAGTTAGTTGAAAATATTAAACAGGAATATATCAGGGAATACAAGGCTACTTATAACCAAAATCACTAGCGACTACGTGTATTCGTATTTAATCATAGTTCCTCATAGATCATTAAATGCAGTCTTTGCGATAACTAACGTATAATTAATGCAGTTCTATACGGGCAGGAATAGATTTTGTCGTTAGACTCTCAAGTGATAATCGGTGAAATTCTACATGGATTGTACAGAATTTCTCATAAGTGCAGGGTTTCCTACTTCAGATAATTCAAAAAACAATACTAGATAAAAATCGAGCGTGATTATAAATACCCTCAGCAATATTTTTAAACAATATTTTAAACGTTAATGCCTCTACTGCTTCCTGGCTGACTGCTAGCTTTTTTTCTGTTACTTGCATCTGCCCATAAATACTGAAAATAATCCTCAGCAAAGCCTGCTAGTCCTATATGATCTGCCCAGATTCCAATTGGCTCGAAGTTTTGACTATCACTTCTTCCTTCATTAAGCAATATAATGACCTGACTACTGTCGCCAATAACACCTCCTCCAAACATATTGTTCTTCAGTCTAACATCAGCGATTCTTGAGAGTGCACGAACCGTTTCTGGGCTCGTTTCCTCAGAAGCAAGAACCTTTATTTTAACTCCTTTTTCGTGCAATGATCTTAACATCGGTTGTACTGGTTTTGCAATATCTTCAGCAACTTGAGGTAAGGCTATCAGTAATTCTTGTTGACACATTTGGATAATCTCACTTACTTTGGCGGCGATGTTGTAAACACCTCTTACTACCCAGATTTCTGGTCTTTCTCTAACACCACTTTTTTCATATACAGGCATTAATTCACTAACTATCAAACTTTCATTATCCTTGATACCACTTTCGATACGCATTCGTATAGCCTCGAGAGCGGTAAGAGGTGATTTAGGAAAAAATTTTTGAGGTCTTGAACTATTAGATTCAAGCCAGCCTTTATCTTCTAAGGTGTTTAAGACTTCATAAATCTTAGAATACGGAACTCCAGATTTCTTGCTAATGTCAGAAGCAGTCATAGAACCCAATTCTAGAAGAGAAAGATAGACCTTTATCTCATAACCTGTCAAGCCGAGGCTTTCCATTGCTTTCCTAGACTTGTCGCTGATGTTCATTATTTACGTCAAAAGTGAACTAACGCTGTAATATAGGTATGCCTTACTTTCAAACATCAAGCGACCGCTCTCTTAGAGACAGGCAAAGGTCATATTTTGCAATTAATCACCATATCACCGTAGGATTAGTAAGGTTAACTTTATAAAGCATGTATACAGCCAAATATAGGATATTATAGGTTAAAATGGCATGGATTTAATACAAATTTCGAATCTATCTAGTAAGAATACCTCTGCTAGACAAACTATTAGGTATACACAAAGCATTTGCCCGGAATGTAACATGATCCTTGACGCGGAAGTTTTTGAGAGAGAAGGCAAAGTCTACATGACAAAGACTTGTCCTTCACATGGCGAATGTGAGGAATTGTACTTTGGGTCATACGAGATGTACAAGAAATTCAGCACATACTGGATGGATGGAAAAGGTGCTCAAGCTCCAAATGTTATGGTAGACAAATGCGCTTGCCCAACCAACTGTGGTCTGTGCACAAATCATCTTTCTCACTCTGGTTTAGCGAACATGATTATTACAAACAGATGTGATTTGACATGCTGGTATTGCTTCTTCTATGTTAAAAAAGGTCTTGAAGGCGCTTATCTCTATGAACCAAATTTGGAACAAGTAAGAGCAATGATGAAGACACTTAAAGCTCAAAAACCAATTGCTGGTAACTCTATCCAGATCACAGGAGGAGAACCCATGCTAAGAGATGATATTACGGACATTATAAAACTCATGAAGGAGGAAGGCGTTGACCATGTCCAGCTAAACACAAATGGCATCAAGCTAGCGTTGTCTCCAGAAACGATGCGACAGGTACGGGCTGCAGGAGTAAGCAATCTTTATCTCTCTTTTGACGGTGTTACTCCAAGGACCAATCCTAAGAATCATTGGGAAGTACCTTATGCATTGCAGTCTGCTAGAAAATGTGGCATGACTGTAGTGTTTGTACCAACTGTAATTAAATCAATTAACGATCATGAGCTTGGTGGTATTATTAGATATGCACAAAAGAATATGGATGTAGTTCATGCAGTCAACTTCCAACCTGTTTCCTTGACTGGAAGAATGACGAAGAAAGAGCGTGAGAAATATAGAATAACTATTCCTGATTGTATCGAGAGAATCGAAGAGCATACAAATGGTGAAATTCCAACCGATGCGTGGTTTCCAGTTCCTTCATGCATGCCTTTAACAAATGTAATTGAGGCATTCAGTAAGAAACCAAAATACGAACTTTCAATTCATTTTGCCTGTGGCGCGGGAACATATGTTTTTGAAGATATTGAGACAAAGAAATTAACTCCTTTGACTGCTTTTGTTGATATCAAAGGTTTACTAGAATACTTTGAGGAAAAAGCGGACGAAATCAAATCTGGTTCTAATAGATATTGGACAATGTTAGAGGTGATACGTAAGCTGAATCAGTTCGTGGATAGGAGTAAGCAACCTCATGGACTTGATCTTGCCAAAATGTTTTCAAGCATTCTGCTAAAGCGTAACTTCGATTCAGTCGGTTCTTGGCATGTAAGATCCCTTTTCCTAGGAATGATGCACTTCCAAGACAAGTATAATGAAGACCTCGAAAGACTACAAAGATGTGATATCCATTATCTGACCCCCGATCTTAGAATCATTCCATTCTGTGCATTTAACGTAATTCCAGAATGGTATAGAGATAGAATACAGAAGAAGTTCAGCATACCTGTGGAAGAATGGGAAAAGTCACATGGCCAAACCTTAGAGGCTGGTCTTTATAGAGGTCTCATGAGAAGAGGCAAGCCTGAAGCTGAGATGGGGTGCGCTTTATCCGAGATGCACAGGGCAGCTGCAGCTACTGAATCAGCAACAAATGATGATCACAAAGGGGTAGAACTTCGCAATAGCATGGCTGGAGCATAAATAATAAGAATATCTATTTCATACACATTACTCTCAAATATTCGTTAGACAAGAAGTATTAAAGGACCATCTTGAATTTATTTTCGCATAAGTGTTCTATTCTCATCTCCTAGTAATATTCCATACTTTATGGACAAGATTTAATTGAAAGATAAGAGTTGCCTTTTATCTATATGTCTACGATGAAATATATTCAACTCGAACCAAAAGAAGACATAGCTGTTATCAAAATTAATAGACCAGAGGCTCTCAATGCTATGAATACAGATGTAATTGCTGAACTATCACGTACCATTGACATTGTGGGATTTGATGATGGTATTAAAGCCGTAATTATTACCGGAGCTGGCGAAAGATCATTTTGTGCAGGTGCTGATATTGCATATATGGTAAATATAGATCCTATTGGAGCTGAGAGATATGCCTCTTCTGCACAAGCAGTGCTTAATAAAATAGAGAAATTAGAGAAACCAGTTATTGCAGCAATTAACGGTTTTGCATTGGGTGGAGGTTGTGAACTTGCAATGGTATGTGATCTCAGGATCGCATCTAGCAATGCCAAGATTGGTCAGCCAGAAGTTACAATTGGTATTACACCAGGGTGGGGAGGAACTCAAAGATTATTGAGAATTGTAGGCCCAGCAAAGGCAAAAGAATTGGTCTTCACAGGTAAAACGATTACAGCTGAGGAAGCATACCAAATTGGACTAGTCAATAAAGTAGTCAGCCTAGATGATAACGATAAGTTACCACCCGAAATACCAAAAGGCAATGTATCTAAAGAAAAGGAAAGAACAGGTGAAGTGGCTAAGATACTTAACAAAAAATTGATTGAAGAATGCCTTAACCTTTCGAAGGAAATCACAAAGAATGGTCAGACAGCTGTGAAAATCAGTAAGATGCTCATTAACAAAGGAATGGACGCTGATATTGATACCGGCCTTCGCCTTGAGATTTATGGCTGGGCACTATGTTTTGCACATGAAGATAGACAAAAAATGATGTCTGCATTCTTGGATAAGAGTAAGAAATAAGCATATACTTCCTGATAAGGGCCATTGTAACGGCAACAAAGAACGTCTCTGCCAAGACTTCAGAAGCCAAGGCCTATTATACTCGAAAACGAAAATAGTCATACAGTGTTTTCAGTAGACATCCTTAAAGCTACTAGTGTTTAGCCTGTCGATGTAAAGGTGGACACAATTAATGACAGGGATTCAAGAGTAGACCAAAAATTGTGCCATAATGAAGAGAATGGTGAAGAGCGGCAATAAAAATTGTACTTGTGTTAATGTTATAAAAAAAACGCAAGCAACGAGAATTTAGCCAACTATCTATACGTCATCTCATTCAATAACTTTTTAATTTTAATTGTACCACAAACTACAAAAGGTAGTTATTGCTCCTATTCCAGATTCAAAGACATTCAATTGGCCATAATTTTTGAAATTATCAAACCGGTTATAGATTTCATTACTTCATTTATTTCTAATCTAGGATACTCCGGAATATTTTTTCTGATGATTCTAGAGAGTGCTATGATTCCGATACCTAGTGAAATCATAATGCCTTTCTCAGGGTTTCTTGTTTCAAATGAAAAGTTTGAACCGGTAAGAGTAGTATTAGCCGGGTCATTCGGAAATTTGGTTGGTTCAATAGCTACATACTATTTTGGCCTGAAGGTAGGTAGATCATTTATCATTAGATACGGTAAGTATATATTTTTTAAAAGACGGCACTTAGAGCTCACAGAGGAGCTGTTTCAAAAATATGGAGATAAAATTTCATTTATAGGAAGGCTACTACCTGGCATAAGAACATATATTTCTCTCCCTGCAGGCATTGGAAGAACAAGGTTCTTCAAATTTGCAATCTATACACTCGCTGGCTCTCTAATCTGGAACTCCCTACTAACTTATGCCGGAATACAACTTGGATATAACTGGAAAAATATCGAAAAATATTCAATATATCTGGACGTTATTGCCTTATTTGTGCTCGCAGTTTTTGCCATCTGGTTTATAATTAATATCAGAGGAAGAAAGCAGACCAAATAAGCATTTATTGCTACATAGAAAGTTCATATGTGTTTGCCTACTTTACTGTATATTCGAAGCCCGTGCAAGACAAGCCAAATCCAATTATTACCAATCATTAACAAATTCATTAATTCCAGGACTATTTAATAAGTTAAACTCTATTATTGAGATAAATGTTGCGGTAGTCTAATAGTTCGGCAGATGTTGCCGGGGATAAAGGTTGGACCGCATTCTGTAATTGTCATTTTTGGCGTTGACAAAAAACCAGTAAAAGAATCATTAGATCTAGTAAATTATATAGGTAGTAAATCTCCTGGCGATGTAGTGGTCTTGAAAGTTCCTTGAGAAGGACGGGCTTGTACACCAGATAATATAAGGGTTCGAGCAAGACCCGAATCTTGAGGTTATCGAAAGCATTTGTGGATTTATAATAGCTAGTTAATATAGATTTATCAGGAAAGTATGAACTAGCTATGTATCGAAATAGTATAGCGTATTATTAGTGTTAAATTCAAGTTTCACCCGACCCGATAAGTGTAATGCTCCTAGTCTACGCTCTTCTACATGCTACATAATCGACTAAGATTTGACAGAACCATAATAAGTTGGATTATGCCAAACTATTAGAGATAGAGACCTTTGAATAACAACACAATGTCTGTTATTATCACAATTCTAATTTTGGTCCTTTTATTAGGATTTTCATTTACCTATCAAAATGAACATATACATATTGTTTGTCAACAACTTGACATTACAAAAACCTGTGGCGTAGCATTCAAACCTTAAGGTTTGTTCGATATCCGCCGTGGGCGTAGAAATCGTCTCGATAACAGTTCACAAAAGACTCGGCACATTATAATCTTGTCCTTCATCAACCTCAGATCGTATTTTGGAATGAACACTTAGGTTGTAATTCATAATGATGTCGTGTAGCCACATATGAATTAAACAGGTAATGATAAACATAAATTGTTATTTCTGATACAGAATCATTCAACTAAAGAAATGATAATATGGAATGACTTGACTCAAGATTTCAAATAGACGGTGCGACTTCTGTGTATCTAAATGTCATTTTATGATACGTAATCATATCACCACAGCGTGATAAATTAAATATGTGTGATAACAATTAATTAATAGCATTGAACGGGTTCAATGATAAAATATCCTTGAGTAGGTGGGAGATTCAGATATTAAAATGCATAAAGAGTAAAGCGAAAACAGAGAGTAAAATTGCCAGCCAAATTTCACTTAATATTCCAGTTGTTTCACTATTGATTACTGACCTTATGATGCAAGGCTATGTGGAAAGAACACGAAAGCGAAGAATGTATTTCTTTACTAGAGAATACTTTTCATTAACATTAGAAGGGCTGACAAACTTGGAAGCGGTTAGAAGCCAAAATAATAATTTCTGGACTCAAATATTGTCAATATTGAGACTTTAGAAATAGAGGGAAAAATACTCTAGCTCAATCTAAAGCATTCTCTTTTTTATAGGGAATAAGGTAAAGTGAAGCATGACCTTGACACTAAAGTAAAAGAAAAATATGCGTATTAGCTTTTCAGAAACCTATCTGTAGGTTGATGTCTTGCATCCTAAGACCCTTAAAATTACAACTTCGAGGCTGTTGAACTAATGGAGTTAGTGCACTTATTTGCACTTATTTGCACTTATGGAATCAGCAGAATGTATATGACGTACTGCAGTTATCTCACCTGATTCAAACATTTCAGAATTTATGCCAATTGAACCAAAGATAGTGGAAAGACACCAATTACCGAAAAGGTCGATGACACGAACGCAACATATTATAATACATAAAGAACCTAAAATAATTACATTCCGACATTAATCGCTATATATTAACAATAAAAGGTTTTTTTGTGTCAGTTCATTTAAATGAGATATGTGTGTTTATCACGAAAGCAAGTAAATAAAGGGTATGTCTATATCATCGAAAATTTTCTATTTAATCTATCTGAGAAATAAGGCCAACCGCTAGTATGCGAATCAAACAATTCTTTATCTCTCTATTCATGACACACCTAATTTTGATTTATTAGAGTATTTTATCCTCAGCCTCGCTTAATGTATTTACTCTAACCGGCCAATCAAAATCCTTATTCCATGGTTGATTGAATAATATCCCGACCTTTGGTGGAACTATATCTATCAAATTGATTGGAGCATCATCAATTATTATATCAAATGGATATCCTGCTTTAGGAGTGTTATCATAAATGAAAACAAGGTCATCAGAGTAAATATCATAATAATCGAGCCATTTTGCGACATATGTAACTGTTGGTCTCTCTCTTTTAGTTAGGATGGAAATTCGGTAACCCCTACGATGGATCCTTTTTGTGATTTCATCTAGTCTTGGTTCACTAGGAGGAATATCATGCCATCGGTTTCTCCAAACATAATTAAACATTCTTGAGACTTCCTCTGGTGATAGTGAGAGAACTTTGTCAATATCCCAGGCAGTAATTTGACTTTTGGTTATGTTCGTATGTTTAAGCTTGTTATACTCCTCAGTCCAAATTATCATAGTGTCTGCAAGGACTGAATCAAAATCAATTGCAAAAGTTTTAGTTGTTCCACCACCAGACATGAATTAGACATCGAACATTAATTAATTAGATAATTTATCTGTTCATTGAACGTCTTGATAGCAACTTATTAGAATTATCTTTGAAGATGATACATACTGATTTTTACTGATCTTTTTATTTTTAATTAATGGACATTAAGATTTTTTGAACGAAGCTTTGGGAAATGCCATAACACTAATGGGAATAGCGAATTATAATTACAATTAGGCGCCAGATTGCAAATAGTTCTATAAATAATATCCATCTATGCTTAAACGCTAATTTCTTTGCCTTGTAAGTTAGTAAATCAATCTCCCTAAGTCGTAGGCATCTAAAATTTTACGATGCTAAATATCTCTTATAGATCTCAATTCATATTATCGATTTAATATGACACAGCTATATATGCATGAGCCGGATGATTTAATGCAGGCAAAAATCGTTCATATGATTTTAAATAGAAAAACTGAAGAGGCATTAGCCATGTTAAGCAACTTTTATCATATTGATGTACCCAAAATAGCTGTAGGAACTATAAAAGGAAAAAGAAGAACAGTCTATGCAGTTTATGTTCGCAAAGAGAAAAAGATTTATGCAATAAACTCAGATATCTTTTACAACCCTTTTGTAATATTACATGAGTTTTATCATCATTTACGATCGAAGAGCGATATACATAGAGGATCGGAAAAGCATGCAAATATGTATGCTCAAGTCTTCGTAAATTCCTACGAAAAAATTGCTGTATCTCTAAAATGCGACAAATCAAGCTAACGCCTATTTTAGGTACAAAGAGAAAAAAATTGTAGGTGAAATATTATCATACATTAAATACATGCTTATATGTCTCGTCAACTTCCTACTAATACTGAATTGAAATCCGTTAGTAATTTAGTATAAAACTCAAACAGTTGAAGATGATAATAGTAGCAATGATCCATTATTCGTTAGAAAGATAGATGATGATATATCGAGATTGATTCCATATTTTCGCAAGTCACTTTATAACGCTGCTGAAACCGTGTTAGGGTATTTTGGATTTGATGCCAATGTTTACAAGAAAATCTGAGAACAGAGGGATTAGGAGCAACAAGAAGAAGAAATGGTGGAACGAATTGAGAGAAGAACGAGGAAAAGATGTGGAAACTGAGAGACAGCAACTGAGGATCATTATCTCTCAAAGGACAACAACAAGAGCAAATCGAAGCTAATGTGCCTAAGTTTTGTAGCCGATGGCCAAGATCATGATCTGGATTTAGATCTCATTTTGAAAAACTCCACCGGCAATTCTATGTATGAATTTTTCCAATTCAGCGTTAGCCTTTTACAGAAGCATTTCTATATAACTTTCTTATCAATCTATGCATATTTGTTTAGATAATCTTTATAGCTTGCAAATCCTGTATTGAAAATCTAAGTATTTTAACCTACTTAATTAAACCAGTAAATTCAGAAGAAGAATACCAAAACATGCAGATTGATATCACGACATTAGTAAATTTATTACTACCTACAATGCAGATAACTTCGCAACAATTCAGAGCCAGCAATTAATTCACTGAATCATTTTTTGTCCTCAGTGGAAAACATACTCCCAAAAGTAATTGCTGCTGCAATAATACTGGGTATTGGATACATTGTTGGTAAAGCAGTAGGCTGGTTAATAAGAAAAGTTTTGACTAAAATGAACTTTGAGAAAACCATGGAGAAAACAGGTTTAGGCGAGGCCACTTCACGTTCCGGATGGACTATTACTAAGATAATTTCTACTGCTACGCAATGGTTTGTATATCTGTTCTTTGTTGTGGCTGCCGTAGATGCTCTTCAGTTTACACAACTATCACAAGCATTAACCAACATATGGTTATGGATACCAAACCTTATAGCATTCATTGTTATCCTCGTCATAGGCTCTATCATAGCAGACTTTGCAGGTAATTGGGTTCAAAGAGAGCTTCCTGCTAGGGGGATCACAGGGGGTAAAGTAATTGGAATGGCCGCTAAAGGCATTCTATATACCATAGTGTTTGTAACAGCGATAACTCAGTTGCAAATAGGTGCTGGAATATTGAATACTGTAATATCGGCTTTAGTATGGGGAATAGCTGCTGCTGTGGCGGTAGGATTAGGAGTAGGTCTAGCATATGGTTTGAAAGAAGTAATACCTTCAATGATTAAAGGTTCAACTCAAGTAGAATCTACACTAAAGCCAGGACAGAGAGTGAAGTTTGATGGACATGTGGGAACTATACTACAGGCAGGAGCATTTCATATTGTGATGCAAAACGAAGTAGGCAAAACGATAGTAATACCAACAAAGTCAATAACAGATAAGGAATATGAAATCGAATCTGAATCCCCTCATCTACAGCATGAGGCCCATGACAAGAATGGTTCTACAAAAAAGATACCGAAAGTCTTTAGGAGCAACTAAACAAAAAAGGGAAGGAAGGAAAACGACTAGAGAGGCCCATTCAAGCACTCTTTTTTTTATCTTGTTGTAGTATGAAAAATATTCTAAATTCTGTTATACATAAAGGATAAAATTTCTCTATTTAATAATACTTTGACTGTCGGTTTTCATTACTGATTTTGCAGCCATTATAGCAGAGACTAATGCCAATAAGTACAATCCTACTCCAATAATCAAATTACCTCTAAAACCTATTAGCATAGATGATATAGCCGCCAATACCGTTCCCACTACCGATGCGATAATGTTTATACCCCATAACAAAGTAATGTCTTGATTACGACTACCATAATCACTACTTTTATTGCTCTCTGATGATGACATATAAGAAGCCATTTTGGTGATAGATGGAAATTGAAATCCCATTAAAAGACCTGCAGGAAAAAGAAGCCCAAATGTCAGTACAATTCTTTCATGGATCTCGCGAGTTATGCTGGAATCTACAATGGTCTGTAAATAACCAAAGTATGCAAGGAGTACTCCCGCTAGAAATGGTATTGATATTACTATAGCTTTGTAAGGACTTTTATTAAATAGCCTTCCGCTCAAATATGCACCTATGCCGCTAGAAAGCAGTATAGAAAATAGAATAACAGTTAACGCCATTATCGGTGTTCCAAGCAATAATAAGAATTTTTGGATAAAAGTTATTTCTATAAACATGAATCCAAGTCCAATGCATATTACAAAGATAATATAGCCTAATGATGGGTATAGCGATGATCCGTCTGATCCTTTGCGTCTTCTACTTAGCCTTGAATAATAATACACTAAAAGCAATGCAAGTACTGCAGATACGCCAAGCACAGTTTCCAATAAAGTTAACATCTGTTTTGGAAGTGGCTCTTTTGCAAAGTAGAATGGAGAATCATCAGTCGGTGGTTTCATATTTAGATTTATTGGGTCACTGTTAGTGTTTTGTAATTGCGTATTCTGCTGTTGTCGATCCGTATAATTTTGACCACTGACCAAAAATAATCTGTCATAAGGAGGTTGTACATATTTTCCAGGCATTGCAATGACTTTAGCATCTCTTTTAACAATTCTATCTTTTATCAAATTAATCTCAGAGTCTGCAAATGGTTTATTTTTGATGACAAGAAGTACAGCATATACTGTTCTCTTCTCATTTGATCCAAAATACAATCCAGGACGATCTTCAACTACCAGAAGCTGCTTGCTAATGTCTTGAATATTCTTTTCTGGGTATTCCTTTCGTAAGGATTCAACTACAAGCGGCAAGAGTCTTGGCATTTCGATGTTCCAGCGTACCATAACAAGCATGCCATTATCTTCGTCTAAGTGACGTAGATATTGTCTGAACCCCTCTACAGTATAAAGATAATTTTCTGAAAGTGCATAGCCACCAGCAAGCTGCGCAGCCCATGAATCTACAAGCTTTATTATTATTCTATCATATTTCGTATTAGTAGAGCTGATAAATCGCCTGCCATCATCTATAAATAATTTTACATCTTTGCGTTCGTATAGATTTGCTTCTCCTGAATCACCACCAAACCGTTTTACTGCTGAAATTACCAATGGATTTATCTCTACTACAGTCACGTTCTTCGAACCTCCAGCCAAGGCCACCAAGACATCCTCCCCTCCTCCGCCCCCTATAACAAGGGTACTATTTGCGTGCGATATTTCATATGGCATGTAATCCATGTATTTTTTTAACCATTGGTTAGATACTGCAGCAGTATTAGACCCATTCGATCTAAATACTGGAGTAAGTGCATCAGCATCTAGGATTATTGTTGCTAAAATCCTAGGATCTTTTGTATTCCTAGTAACATCTACTCTAGAAAAAGAATTCCATTGAGTTGACAAATGTTCAATTGAAGGATCCATCATCTGCTGATGCAATCCTTTGTTTTCTCCAGGATGTATCGAGAGTATGCTAGGGCCTGTTGTATTAAGTGCTAATAGCCCGACTAGGGCAGCCAGCGTAATAATCCCCAAAAATACAGTTGTATTACGTATTATTATTTTTGGAATATTTTCTGACTGTTTGCGCTTCCTCCACTTCAATAAGAACAATACAAAAGCAGCACTAAGTGTAGGTACAATAACCAATATAGCAGTTGAAAGTAGTGCAGATTCTGCACCTAACCATTGCATAAGTGAATCAAGGATAAGTGTGGCAGCCGCTGCTCCAACTAGATCAATAAAATAGAGCTTGCTAATTTCTTCTGGCATTGCCAGATATATTAGCGCCATTGACATTCCTGCAAAAAAGAAAGGAATAGACGAAACTAAATAGAATAAATAAATGAAGGATGTAGAAGGCGGGATAATATGTCCTATTAGAAATAAGAAAACTGGTATTGAAATAGCAAAAGCAATAGCGCAGTGAAGTATTTTTGACGGCAAATTTTCCTTACTTCTAATCAATCTGTATTTCATAAGATGTATTATTAACGCTCCAATTCCTAGACCAAAAAAGGCTACAGAGATTGCCATAAACGCATAATCATACCATAAAATAATTGAGAAAATTCTCGTGAGTGTGAGTTCAAATAATAAAACACTTAATGATATCACAAAAAGTGTAATCATAAGAAAAGCCAGGAATGCCGAAATAGGATACAACAATGAAATTAACTCAAAAATATACTTATAGATTTTTCTCTAGTGATACTCAAAATTAAAGAGGACAATCAGTTACTTGGCTTTATTCTCGATATTCTATATAGGATATAAAGCTTGTGAGGTGCTGATTCCTACTTCCACTATTTTAGCGACTCTGGCCTCTGGAATTTCTCGGCTTTCAGAATCTTGGCGTAATTGTCAACTTGAAATCAAATTAATAATATGAATAATTTATAGTACTGCCATCAGTTTTTTAATTTTGTATTATTATATTCTTATTTAACTTTATTATATGGTTATCATCATGAGCACCAATATACGTAGTTCAAAAGAAACATTATCTATCACTCCAGA
>DATDLD010000213.1:0-2190 GCA_036519475.1 Candidatus Nitrosopolaris sp.
GCAGTTCCTGAGGTGGGTTTGATCAATGTGGCAAGAATATGAATTAGTGTTGTTTTTCCTGCACCATTGGGCCCAAGAAGACCAAATATCTCATTATCATACACCTCAAGGTTAACATGATTAAGGACGGTTAAATTCTCAAACTTCTTGACAAGATTCTTAATAGTTATCAACCTTTAGCTTATTCTCAAAAGAGATTGTGGTATTATGGACATATATCTTATAGGACTCCGATAATCTCATTTTGATGACTATTTCGAGTAATCAAAAATAGCCTTGATGGTGATTACTTATTTGCACTTATTTGCAATGTAAATTGCGCTTTTTTGATTCAAGATGTTTAGTAAATTTTTGGCTGCTACTTCAGCCATTCTTGTCCGAGTCAAAAATGTGGCACTGCCTATATGAGGCAATAATACTACATTTTTCATCCTCAACAATGGATTATTTGGTGATGGTGGCTCCTTTTCAAATACATCTAATCCTGCTCCTGCAATCCATCTTTGCTCTAGCGCTTTGATCAGATCTGTCTCATTAATTATTTGACCTCGTGCTGAATTAATTACGTAGGAATCTTTTTTCATTCGTCTAAGATTTGATTTATCGATTATATGATAACTTTCACTATTCAAAGAACAATGAAGAGAAAGAAAATCGCTTCCTTCTAATAGCTCCTCCATAGCGACATATTTAGCACCAACCTGTTCTTCCATCTGAATATTTCGACTTTGTCGGTTGTGATAAATGATATTCATTTCAAAGCCTTTGGCTCTACGTGCAACGGCTGCTCCTATTCTACCCAAGCCAAGGATTCCAATTGTCGCACCATGAACATCTGAACCCAATAAAAGATGCGGATCCCATCCATATTTCCATTGCTTATGTACCACAAGCTCATGTCCCTGGATAACTTGTCTTGATACTGCAAGGATTAATGCGAAAGCAAGATCAGCTGTTGCTTCTGTAAGTATGTCGCCAGTAAAAGTAACATAAATTCCTCTCCTAGTTGCCTCTTTAATATCGATATGATCCACACCGGTGCTATAGGAGCTTATAACTTTGAGGTTGGATCCTGCAGCATCCATAACTTTAGCATCTATTTTATCTGACAATGTGCAGAGAATTGCATCTTTGTTACGCACGGCTTTCAAAAGCTCACTTCTAGTAGGTGGCCTTCCTCTGTGATTTGCAACAATTACGTTACAGTCTTTCGATATCATAGGTATTGCTGGGTCTAATATTCTTCTGGTAACATACACGCTCCATTTTTTTAGCGTCATAAACCTATTCCATATGTCTCGTTATATTGGGTTAATTGAGGTTCGTAGCGAAGATAGAAAGATATAATGCGAAATAATATCTATAAAATAATTATACCGCAATTATTTGCCGTCTAGCAGCCTACAAACGATATTTTCTAAACGTTGGATCCGATCATTGAAACTGAACTGTGTGACGATCTGAGGTCTCAAATCTGGGGTAAAATAATTAAACCTGCTTGAGTTAAAAAGAAGTCAGTTAAAGAGGAAGGTAGAGAGATTATATTTGGAAGACCAGGCCCAAGCCAAACAACAAATTCACTCAACACATGTAAACGTTAAGGCATCAATTAAGAATCCATCGAAAATACATGTGGCAAAAGTAGTTTTAAAGTTACTCCCCATCGTAATTAACTTAAGACGGGACCGGAGAAACTGGGTTAAACATGAAGGAAAAAATATCAACGAAGTGAAATTCAGAAAACATGCAAAAAAGGCGCTTGAAACATTCATTGAACTGGGACCATCATATATAAAATTAGGACAATGGCTCTCAGCCCGTGCGGATCTGCTGCCCCTTCCTTATCTAGAGGAACTCTCAAAACTACAGGATGAGGTTCCCCCAGCAGAGTTTTCAAAGGTGAAGCCAATCATTGAAGCTGAACTCGGCAAAATCGAAAACATATTTGAATCATTCAATAGCTTAGCGCTCTCCGGGGCAAGTCTAGGTCAGGTCTATTTAGCAAGATATGACAATAGAGATGTTATTGTAAAAGTAAGTAGGCCAAACATTGAAACAGTTATAGAAAATGATATCTTTATCTTAAAGAAAATCCTGCCTCTTGCTACTAGATTTATAGACCCAAACTTAGCGTTTTCAGCAGAAGGCATGCTATCCCAATTCATAGAAACAGTATACGAAGAAATGGAT
>DATDLD010000214.1:0-3166 GCA_036519475.1 Candidatus Nitrosopolaris sp.
TGGTAAGGAGAAGGTTGTCTATGGTCGAGGATCCCCACAAATGAAATTTTTACCAAGTATTGCAGGTCCCGAGATCGAGACCACCTTTGAGGGGGCCCTTCCCACCACAATATACAAGTCTGGTTTTTCAGAGGTATATGGAAAGAACCCGGATATTGATTCCACAGCTTTAATGATTTCTACTACTTCATGGATTCTGTTGAGGTTTCTTAATAGCTATGACTCATCTAAGGATATTTTGCCACCTAATGATTTAGCTTCCGCAAACGAACTTAAGGTGGAGGTAGCAAAAATCGTTGACTTTGTGGTACCCTGTATGCTTAAAGCTGTTGAATATCTCACTAGACGCGATTACGATAAAGATGGACTATTAGAACAAAGTTACAACGAAGACTGGATGGACACAGCGCTAAGGACAGGTAAGATAGTTTATAGCCAAGCCTGTTGGGTTCTTGCGCTGGAGCACCTAGGAGCTCTACTAGACTCAATGGGCAAAAATGAATTACATTGTATAATGAGGTCGCATCAGAATTCATTTGAGTCAATAGAAAAAGAATTATGGTCTGAAAATGCCGCCTGCTATGTCGATCTTCTAGCGGAGTCGGATACGACTCTAAACAGGGTACTGACACAAGACACATTGCTTTATTTAGTCGCGCTTACCGAAAATGGACGTGCCGATAGTAAGTATAACCAAGACTCTAGCGCAGAACAATCTACTAACTTTTCAGTATGTGCTGACAAATTGGATAAGGTTAGGCTGAAGCATCGAGGTCACTGTGCGCTTGACACAGCGAGAAGCAGGTTGTGGAAAGATACAATGCCCTTGATCAGTGAATTGGAGCTAAACAGAAGCGGACCCTCGTATCTTAGTACTTATCAATATCATAATTATACCTTCTGGCCTTGGATCACAGGCATCGAGATAATGGCTAGGGACCGGTTCAGCAGGTTGGAGGAATGCAAATTGCTCCTTTCCAAACTTTTGGAAAAACGTTCTCACATGCAATCTGCATTTTATGAATGGATAGACCCGAATACCGGTCTGGGAAACGGAGCATATCCTTTAAGACCGGCATATCAGCGCTCAGGATGGCCGTGAGCGAAATAATTCAAAATGAAAATACTTAGCTTAGCTCTAAAGCATTATCCTCATGCATTAATTAGATTGGAATAATTAGAATAATACTCCAATAATTAGGGCAGAGTCGAAATTATTTTTATTATTTTTTTTTCTGAAACTGCTTGCAGCTAATATTGTTAGCTATTAATGTTGGCTTCATCTAAGTAAAATATTGTCTCGTTTCTGTTCGAGGCAGAACCACCGATTAAGTGTAACAGCGATTGTTGAAGTCTCTCTTCGTTTGGTGGTGTACCCTCGATGTTGCCTAAAAATATAAGATAAAGGCGAATGAATGAGCCCAGGACATCACTGAGCTCCTGATTAACAGTTGCAGTGTACGGTCTTAACGCGCCTCGGAAAACCTCTGATCTTGCCCTGACCAGGCCTGAAATCTTTTTACCAACTGGCCCATCAGGACCAACTAGTATTACCATACCTTTAGTGCCTTTATATTTAGAAGGTTCAGATAAAGCCTCATCTGGAGCCATTGCATTGATTATTTCTTTTGTTATAAGACCTGGTGCAATGATAAATTTATCGACCAAAGAATCCCAGTACTTCCTGGTAAAAAATAGGAATGGTAAATTGTAATCGTAATTACCTGTGAAATGAATTAATGCATCAATCCCTCCATGTGTAGTTTTGACCTTTTTGATAGTTCTCCTCACGGATTCTTCTTCTAGCAGATTGATACTATGTTTGCGAAAATCTTTGAATAGTGACAGATCAGCATATGCATTATTAGCCAATATCAATATCGGTTCTGAGCCACCATCCTTCAGTGCTGTAGCAAGTCTATGCATGCGCTCAAGTTCTGTTGTTTCTGAAGAAGTCGTACTAAGGACTACTAATTTTCCCTTTAAGTTAAGACGTGACTGAATTTCAATTCCAGTTGCCACTGTTGGCTTGACGGGATAGAAAACACGGTCATTAGGGACAATTCGACCATTTATTAACTTGCTTATTTTTTCGTCGCACAGGTTCATTACCATGTAGGCAACTTCTTCTTGTGAAAGAAACTCCTGATCAACAATCATTTTTTTCGTATTATTTTGGACCTTCTCTGCAATCTCCTTGAGTTTGGTCATTAATCCTGTGGTTATTCCTATCAAACGTTGTATCTCGGTATCAGAATCATCACTGCGAGACCTAGCTATTGCAACAGCTATCTGCACGATACCTTCGGAAACCACGTCCTCAGATTCACCTAGCAACTCCAATATCTTTGAGGTGGCTTTTTCAACTTCAACAGAAGAAAGGTCAGGATAGCCACCGATTCTTAGGAATTCAGCAGCGGCCTTAGGATAAACTGTCTTGTAAATTCTGTCTGAGTGAACTGGGCCAGGATTAGTAGCCAAGGATTTGATTCCTTTGTGAGCAAGCTCCCATGATAGGGCTTCAGCAAGTCTATTCTTCGCACCCTGTGAAGCTGTATATGGTATCCTAAATCGGTATGGTCGCTGCTCGTAACGATTTTCTTCGGTAAAAAATGTAGATATCGTAACTATCTTACCATCCTGTTTCATTATTTGAAGACCTCTAATGGAAGTCCAGAAGGTTCCAGTAAGGTGGATCGAAACACAATTTTTGAATTCAACGAAGTCGGCATTTGTAAAAGTTTTTACCGGACCTGAAACTCCAGCATTGTTTACAATTATGTCGACCTTACCAAATTCATCTTGGATACTTTTGAACATCGTGTTTATGCCAATCTCGTCCGACACATCAACCTCCGAATAGGACTTTACCCTAGCAGACGAGCCTGAAGTCCTTATTATGTCATTCAACACGTTAGCAGTGTACTCCAGAGGCTCCTTCCTCCTGCCCAATATGATTATATTCGCACCATTTTCTGCAAACTTTTGAGCAATAGCCTGTCCTATTCCAGTTCCACTTCCTGTAATAACAATGGTTTTATTAGCAAATTTCAATATAGAATTTCCCAAGGATCTACTCTCCATGCTAAGCACTTTTTTATGACTATTATAAAGTTAACTTTGTTCAAGTTAAAACTACGACAATAATAAGGGAGTTTTTGGACTC
>DATDLD010000215.1:0-5463 GCA_036519475.1 Candidatus Nitrosopolaris sp.
AGCATTGATTATTGCACCTGAAGAAATCGATAGGGGTCAGATAACTGTCAAGCACATGAAGGACGGTAGTGAAAGTAAACAAAAGATAAACGAGTTAACACAAATTGTCAGCGAAATACTATTACAACAATAACCTCGTACCCCATTTTTGCACGAGTTTTTAATAAGCGATGGAAAAGATTTCGTAGATTTTCTTAAAACCATGAAACTTAATTTAGTTCGGGTTGGTTTGCAGTAAATTATAGCTGAAGATAAATGGTGGCGCATTGATATTTCATGCTTTAAGTGTTTCCAAAATCTTTTAATTCCACAAAAATTCAGAAAAGGCAATTGAGCCGCCCTTGTCCATGTGTTTATGTCTAGCTTCATCCATAAATTAGAGTATTATAGTCTTCTATACTAAGCCACTTGCAATGTTTAATGTTTTTTATACAATAAAATGGCCAATATCAGAAAGGAGAAAAGACATAGAACCGCTTAAATTTATGTCAAGCCATATAGTCTGCTCTACCGAATTGTCAATGACAACTAGACCATTAATACAATCAGGCGAATTCTTAATCACTTTATTTGGCAATTCCTTAGTTTACGATATGTTATGAGAAGAATTAATTAGTTCTCTAAACTAGAGGTAGTATAGAAGGTTGACTGATGTTATTTCCTATGATATTATTATTGTTGGTTCCGGTCTAGCTGGACTCCGAGCAGCTCTTTCTTGTGTTGCGACCGACCATAGGCTGAGTATCGCAGTAATCTCGAAAGTACAAGTAATGCGTTCACACTCCGTATCAGCCGAAGGAGGGACAGCTGCAGTGCTATTTGAAGAAGAAGGCGACAATCAGGAATCTCACATTTATGATACCATCAAAGGCAGTGACTTTCTAGCAGATCAAGATGTAGCAGAACGATTAGTCTCGAATATACCTTATGAGATTTACCAGTTAGATCACTGGGGAATGCCATGGTCTAGGAGAAGAGATGGGAGAATAGGTCAGCGCAAGTTTGGTGGGTACTCGTTTCCTAGAGCTACATATGCACAGGACAAGGTGGGATTTTACGAAATGCAAGCGCTTTACGATACTTGTCTAAAATATGATAATATTCATTTTTATAACGAATGGTTCTGTACTGCGATTCTTGTTGATGAAAGTAGGTTTGGTGGCTTAACTGCAATTGAAATCAAATCTGGCGACTTCATGAAATTAAAAGCACCAGCGGGAATTATTTGTACTGGTGGAGCGGGCCGGATCTACACTTTTTCTACCTATGCCTATTCTTCTACGCCTGATGGTCTGGATATGGCATATCGTGCAGGTCTTGCTTTAAAAGATATGGAATTTGTGCAATTTCATCCTACAGGTATACTGCCCTCAGGCATATTGATTACAGAAGGTGCAAGAGGTGAAGGCGGCTACCTTATTAATAATAGAGGAGAAAGATTTATGAAAAAATACGCTCCGGAAAAACTCGAATTGGCGCCTAGAGATGTAGTTTCACGGTCAATGATACGAGAGATTCAGGAGGGGGGGGGTTTTAAGCATGAATCTGGATTGGAATGCTTAAAGCTAGATCTGACACACCTAGGAGCCCAGGACATAAATGAGCGTTTAGCAGGAATTAGAGAAATTGGGATAAAGTTTTCTGGCGTCGATATTATTGATGAACCAATTGAGATTAGGCCAGTCTGTCACTATATGATGGGTGGAATTCATACAAATATTGACGGAGCCACCGAAATGAGTGGATTGTGGGCTGCAGGTGAGTCAGCTTGTAACAGCACACACGGTGCCAATCGTCTGGGAGCAAATTCTACTTCCGAGTGTCTCGTATGGGGAACAATCACAGGAAAACTAGCCGCAGAATATGCACTAAAGCATAAGGTCACTACCTCTTCTAAAGAAGAACAACGTCAGGTTATTGAAGAAGAGAAGCGAATATACGATGGAATCTTCAGAGGAAAAGGTGATGTTAATCCGTATGAAATCAGAAAGGCATTGACAGATACCATGGATACCAGTGCATATGTTTTTAGAACCGAAGAAGGCTTATCAGAGGGTTTAAAAAAAATTCGAGCATTAAAGGCCGCATCATGGCAGCGTATAGACGATAAAGCAAAAGAATACAATACGAATTTCATAAATGTACTTGAGCTAGATTCTATGCTGAGAACAGCAGAAATAGTATTGCTGGGGTGTTTGAACCGTCGTGAATCCAGAGGAGCCCATTCCAGAATAGATTATCCAACAAGGGATGACACTAATTTCCTGACACATAGTCTTGCATACTACACGGCTCAGGAGCCTAAGATGAGTTGGTATCCTGTGACTTTCACACGTTACGCGCCTGTGGAGAGAAAATATTAATGAAAGCATCAAAACGAACTAGTATCAGTGACAACCGATATATAGATCGAGACAATCGAGAGGGTGTAAAAGGATGGCTTAACCCCTTTAAATATAGCTGGGAAAGGGTATCGTATTGGCTGCAGCGGCTCACGGGGGTTTTTTTATTGGTCTATTTTATAGGTCATGTGTTTGAGACCAGTTCTTTAGCGGTAGGCGAAGACGCTTGGAATGCGATGTTGCAGCTTACTCAAACGATTTGGGGTCACCTTTTTCTGATTCTAGTAATAGGAACAAGTACTTTTCATTCAGCAAATGGTATTAGGTTAATATTTACTGAAAATGCCAAGGGGCTTGGAAAGGCGGGGAGGCCAGACTATCCGTACAATCCTCTCTCGCTCAATTATCGCCAAAAATCTGGAATATGGGTTGCATTAATATTAGCTGCGATAGCAATGTTATATGGTACTAGGGTGCTATTTGGTGCAGAATAAAAGGATATAGCACAAAGGAAAGGATTGGGACTAAGAATCATGATGCTTCGCGAAAGTCAGATAATGAAAGTACATTACGTAACTGCCATAGCAGCATTATTTGTAGTTAGTGTACATATAATCATGCGTGTAATAATGCCCTTTAGGATGAGCCTTACGTACGGAAACGTCGTAGCAAATTACCACAATATCCCATATGCCATACTCCTAGAATTGATACTCGTACTCATTGCAATTCATGGATTCAATGGATTAAGAATCATATTGCTCGAATATAGGCAGGGCAAAACATGGGATGGCATAGTTAATATATTTAGTATAATAGCAATGATGGCTGTCATTACATACGGTACCAGAACGATAATCGTGGCCAACGGACTTGGATTTGGATAAAATGGATGGATTAATACAGAGAATCGGAATCATTAAGAAAAAAGGCATACAAAAAAATAAGGGGAGGAAAAACTCGGAGATAATTCGTAACAAAATCCTAGTCAAAGTATTAAGAGCAAATAGGATAAGAGGAGATTCAGTTCATTACGATACTTTTGATATACCGGTCCAACGCTGGTCAACTGTGCTCGATGCTCTACTGTACGCAAAGAGCTATCTCGACAGCAGCATAGGGATAAGATACTCTTGTAGAATGGCTTCATGCGGATCTTGCGGGATGAAAATTAATGGTATTCCTAGACTAGCTTGTTATACCAAGATATCAGAATTGGAAGGCAACACAATCGTTTGCGAGCCCCTTTCAAATTTCCCACATATTCGTGACCTAGTTACTGATTTTACGCAATTCTTTGAACATCACAAAGATATGAAACCGTACATACAAAATGAAAATGCGCTAACTTCTGATATGAAATTATCTGAATACAAACAACTGCCAGAAGATGTTGACAAATATTTACAATTCTCATATTGCATTAAATGTGGCCTCTGCTATTCAGCCTGCCCTTCAGTAGGTACAGATACTAAATTCCCTGGGCCTCAGGCACTCGCACAGGCTTACAGATATTTTGCAGATAGCCGTGACACTGCTACAAAAGAGCGACTTGATACTGTAGACAATAGGCACGGCATTTGGAGATGTCATTTCGCTGGATCATGCAGCGTTGTCTGTCCAAAAGGTGTGGATCCAGCCCTAGGTATTCAATTACTTAAAAGACATCTTATGAGCAATTCAAAGAACCAAAAGAGGATAGCCGAATTGCAGGATAGGAGCAAGAGCTAATATTCCAAATTAGTTAGGCTTCCTTGTTTCTGTTTTACGTTTATTTATTTTAATGTAGTTGCAATGTTAGAAATCAGGATTTGGTGGGAAGTTTGCTTTCATTAACTTGCTTATTAATTGCATCAGCCATGAAATGGTTGCTAACGTTGACTTTAACATCTTGAATCTCTTGGAGGTTATAGATATTGTCTCTAACATCCTGGGCAATTTTAAAGCCAAATACTGCAGGGCAGAAGGGACTAGTCAAGTGTAGGTCGACACTAACCTTTCCATTATTTATATCAACCTTGTCTATTAGTTCTAATTCCATAATAGAGACACCGATTTCAGGATCTACAATCTTAGTTAGCTCCTCAAATATCAACCTACGAGTCTGTTGAAGATCTTGGCTCATTGTTATAATGAAGTTGTTTATGTATATATATTTTCATTGGACAAGAAATATTGTATTAATGATTAGCGTAAGCTGGTGGAGCAGAGTAGTGAATCTAGGAAGTGTAATTGATGACACTATACGGTCAAATACCTACTGCAAGGTTATGTTAGATCGGGCTTAAATAAAACATTCTAGCTATTTTCTAACTAATTTAGGGAATTATCAAAGCATAACGTTGACCAACCTACTCTATTAGCCTATGGGACTTGTCCAAGAGAACCTCTGGTTAGATCTAACTACAAGTCAGAAGCAAAGGGCTTTTAAATTTGAGAAAAGGTTTGATAGTATCAAGAAGAGAAAGCGATCCGCTTTGAGCGGTTGAATATTTTACCATGATTATATTCAGAAATCTTTGCATAAGCAAGTAATGCAGCAATTGTCTTACAGTCTTGGATCTCTCCATTAAGACATTTTTTAATCGCAGTAGATACTTTCATTCTCCTTATCTCGATGTCTTCATCATCATCAAGGTTTCCCCTTTCTATTTTTTTTAAGTTTGTAGCAATGAAGACGTCCATAATTTCAGTATCATATCCTGGTGCAAGATACAGTCGAAGCATTGGATATATTTTACCTGTACAGCCGATTTCTTCGGCCATCTCTCTAACGGCTGCTTCCAGTGGAATCTCCCCTCTTTCTATCCCTCCTGCTGGTATTTCCAAGATTGTTTTTCCTATTGCATGTCTATACTGTGAAACGAAAACTATTAAATCATTTTTAAAAATGGGAATTATTCCTACTGATGGCAAATGCTCAACAACTTCTTTTTTAATTATCTTGTTTTTCAGGTGATATTTATCCAATCTGAAAGAAATATCACCTGAATAGATCTTCTTAGAATCTATTATTCTAATCTCTTTCTTCATTTTGTTACAGTCTTCTCCTTATCATATGAATGATTAGAATTATTGATTACTTTCGGATGACAGGTTGGCAATCTTTCGTTCTACGCAC
>DATDLD010000216.1:0-4459 GCA_036519475.1 Candidatus Nitrosopolaris sp.
TACCTAACCACAAGAATTCTATTAGTTGACAGTAAAGTAAAATATTTTCTAAAAGATGATATATTTACATTATACATGCCAATTAGAACTTGATATTCAGTTTATGTTAGCTTGAGAGAGATTGGCAAGCAAGCTAAATATTTTGAGCTAGCTGGGCTTATATTTAATGAGAGCCAGAGTCCAAATTTGTAAACCTTGAATCCATTCTATAAACTTACTACGGCCGGCTTGATCCCGTTCAGCATTAAGGGATAATTTACTTTCCTCTATATGCCAAATATAACTTAGCCGTCTGAGAAAGTATTTTGGTTTTAATAAACATGTTTATCAAAGTTTAGAGACGAGTGTTTTTGAGTATGAATGTCACAAAAGAGGAAGGATCTATTATAGTTCTATCTTTTTCCATAATGCAGAGTATAGACTAAAATATAAGCATCATTTTTTGACAATTTAGTAATACTTAGATGTTGTAAAATGGTAGAGACACTAACATTTATTCTGATTTCGATTCCTACGATGATCCTGTTAGGTCTACGCCATGCGCTTGACGTAGACCATATAACAGCTATAGATAATCTTGTAAGGCTACATAGCTCTACCAGAAAATCACAGTTGATCGGGGCCGGATTTAGCCTAGGTCATATGATATCAGTTCTTGCTGAAATGATACTTATCATATACTTTATAGGCTCTATAACTAGAGTTGATCAACTCTCATTCTGGGGAGGAGTGATAGGAGCAATTGCATTAGGTGTGATTGGAGCAATAAACATTTACTCAATGAAGAAATGGGGTAAAACTGGCTCAGCTATCCTTGCAAGCAAAATTTTAGCCAGGATTGGAGTTATGAAGCCTTTTAGTTCTGCTCTAATTGCAGGGATGGTATTTGGTTTAGGATTTGATACAGCTACTCAGATTTCTGCAATTACTCTATCCACTGTAGCATCAGCAACTCTTGGCGTCCAGGTAGCCCTAGTTCTTGCAGGATTCTTTGCTGCAGGAATGGTTCCCGTAGATACATTAGACAGCTATATACTGCGATCCGCTTTTTCCAGAATATTTGACACAAGGGCCTTCAGATTTATGGCTTATTCATTGAGCGGAGCTGCGTTAACGGTGGCAGCTGTTGCCTCATATGAAACAATAACAAACTCAGAAATACTGCCCGACATAACTGGTTCAGTTTTAGCAGTAACAATAATTGTGGTGTCTTTTGGATATGCTTATGCTGCTAGAAAAAGACGAATTGTGAATTCCAATGCTGCTGGTTCAGCTTCACAAATGAAGAACAAACGTCAGAATGACGGTGAGGATGAACGCTTACTTCCTTGAACCCAAATCACTTCAATTACTTTGTTTTTCTGTAATCGCTATTTATTTGGAAATTAGTAAATTGTGTGAGCTAGTGACTAAGAGGCTAACGCCTATGTCAGAATTTAATGTTGCCTTGCTTATGCTAGATAAGAAAATTGGCCATAACTCTATGTTAACAAATTATAAAATTTCCGCTGAGGATGATATTTATAATTGAAATTGAACAAATACTCTCGGTTGTTAAGTGACTAGTAGTATTATTGTAAAACTTAATAGAGTGAGGTTAAAGGACGGGATGCGAGAGAGAGCTAGTAGAAAATTTAAAGAATTTTTTGCAACTATCCAAGGAAAAGAGAAAGGATTCAAGGGTTTTATTATTCTTGAGAACAAAGAAGATAGTCATGAGACGCTTGTATTGACACTATGGGAATCGAAGGGAGATATGGATAATTATTATTCTAATACTAATAAGAGGCTTTCAAGTCTTGTGGAAGAAGTTAAACCAATGTTCGAAAAAATGCCTGAAAGAATAACTTACAATGTAGCTTCACTTGAACTGTCAAACTAAGCCCAAAAGTTGCAAAGTCAATACCACTTCATAGATTGGAGTTGCTTTCTAGCCACTTCTTGGCAGCTACTATGTCTTCTTGCGTAAGGTTATGTCCGGAATTTTGCCACTTCAATGTTACACTTGATTGAGTTTTGGTGAATATTTCTAACAAACTTTCTGCCTCTGCTTTACTAACGATTGGATCATACAGACCTTCCAATAATATTATAGACTTCTTTGAGAGATCTGGCATAACAGTTGGAATAAACGGCACCATAGCTCGAAACAAGATTGCACCCGCAAGAACTTCAGGACGCCTTAATAAGAGACTCGCAGCTATATTTGCACCATTAGAATATCCTACTGCAATGACACTTTCAGCATCAAACATATAGGCTGAAGAAGATTTAACTATGAATTCTGCCAACTCATCAGTCCTTATTTTGAGATCCTCCATGTCGAATACACCCTCTTCTAGTCTTCTAAAAAATCTTGGCATTCCATTTTCCAGAACCTTACCTCTTACACTTAAGATTGAAGCATTAGGTGCCAATTCTTTTCCCAAAGGTATAAGATCATCTTCATTACCCCCTGTCCCGTGCAGAAGCAGCAAAGTTAGCTCGGCTTCTTTTGCATTACTATCAGGAGGGATGAATCTATGAATAAAATCAAGATCAATATCTTTCATTATTTTTCGAGCTCTGATACGTTACTTGGTGGTGATAACTTTAGTCTTGGTAAAATCTTTTCAAGACTCGCCCTCTCGGATTCAAGCCATTCAGGTAACATCAGGCGGGTGCCCAGCTCGGACAATTTTTGGTCGACAGTAAAGCCCGGCGGATCCGTTGCGATTTCAAAGAGAACACCTCCTGGTTCTCTAAAATATACTGAATGAAAATAAGTTCGGTCAATTATTGGTGTGGCATTGAGACCGGCTTTAATGATACTTAGCCTAAGGTCTTTTTGTTTTTCATCTGTTGATGTTCTAAAGGCTACATGATGAACACTTCCTACTCCTATATAGCCCGATGGGGTATAAGGCAGGCATAATACATCGACGATGCTAGCACCATGTTCAGAATTTTGGATCTCGTATCGGAAACGACTTTTTTCCTGGCCTACAGATGAAAAGCCAAGTTCTTCCGTTAGAATGTCTGCAGTGCGTTCAAAACCTTCCTCTGATATTGCCACTGAATAGAAACCTCTAATTGCATGCTTAGAGGGTATTCCACCTCCATTCCAGACATTTACTTCTCTCTTCTGTGCCGACGAGTGAGCCACAAGCTCCAATTCTAGCCCATCTGTGTCGTATAGGCTCAAGAATTGCTCATCAAATCGTTTGAACGGTCCCCTGACCGTTATGTGATTATTTTTTAACCTTGTTTTCCAGTAATCTATCGACTCTTCTGAAATTAGAAACGACGTTGAGATAACCTGTCCCGTTCCTCTATGACCCTTTGGTGCGTCCGACCAAGGAAAGAAAGTCAAAATAGTTCCAGGGCGCCCTAATTCATCTCCGAAATAGAGATGGTAGGTAGTTGGATCATCAAAATTTACAGTCAACTTTACCAATCGAAGTCCTAACACAGAAGTATAGAAGTCAACATTCCTTTGCGGATTACTCGCTATAGCTGTCACATGATGAATGCCATAAATATTGCCCATTATCTTCATTTGTCGTTCCTAATATTTTTCCTTACTCTTTTTTGCAAGAGACTTAGAGTGAGACGGTGGTTAACTCGGTCTTGGAGTGTAATTATGTAATGCAGTAATATAACGAGAAACTTTATCGTTCGTTTTTCAACCGGTTCTTTTTTTATCAGGGTAATTTAAAATAGATTTTGTTAATTTGACTTACTACATGGGAAACGAAAGATTCGGTCATGAAATTCATTTGAAGGAACGCCCAGTCGGAATTCCTAGTGAAAACAACTTTGAGCTTGTCAGGGTGAGTGTTCCGGATCCCGAAGAAGATCAATTCCTGGTGCGAAACAAATGGATGTCTGTAGATCCCTACATGCGTGGACGAATGAGGCAGGCTAAAAGTTACATACCATCGTTTCAGTTGAACAAACCTCTTGAAGGTGACTGTGTGGGTCAAATTATAGAATCAAAAAATAATCAATTTAAAGTTGGGGAATACGTGCTAAGCAATTTTGGTTGGAGAGAATATTGGGTCTCTAATGATGGTAACGATATTACAAAAATTGATGCAAAGATGGCACCAGTCCAACGGTATTTGGGAGTTTTGGGCAGGACAGGTCTTACAGCTTACGTTGGGCTTTTAAAAATTGGTGAACTAAGAGACGGAGATGGAAATAACTCCGTATTTGTCTCTGCAGCATCGGGAGCAGTAGGTTCTGTAGCATGTCAGATAGCAAAAATAAAGGGTTGCCATGTTGTAGGAAGCACTAGTTCTCTTGAAAAGGTAAGGTGGCTGCTTGATCAAGCTAGAATAGATTATGCTTTTAATTACAAAGAAGTAGGAGAAGACAACATTTCATCCGAACTGAGAAGAGTTTGTCCTAACGGGATTGATATCTATTTCGATAATGTTGGTGGCCGACACCTGGAGGCAGCCCTTGATAATATGAA
>DATDLD010000217.1:0-5499 GCA_036519475.1 Candidatus Nitrosopolaris sp.
GAATCTTTTTTGCGCCAATATGTAGAGCCAGAATGTCCTATGAAATATTCAGAATAGTCAGCATAACCAAGGTCAGAGATAGTAGTCTTTACGAATCGCCTGAATGAATGAAGAGTAATTTGTCTTCGTCGTTCGTTACCATCTTCTCTAGCACCTTTACCCATACGATCTAATGTCTTTTCAAAAGCTCTAACCAAGTCATTATACAGCGAGATAAAATATGAATTTATCTTGCACTGGTAAACTGCAAATATTAAATCAGTATCATTCTTTTCTGGTGTTCTATATTCGGTTATTGTTTTGCCTCCCTCTCGTTCATCTTTGTAGCAAACCCTTCTGGTTCGATATTTATAATCCAACCAAGACCTTGATTGCTGGGCTACTTCATCAGTTAAAAATACAATTCTGTCCGTTTTAGTTTTGGTATATTCTCCTCTTACGAAAACTTTAACAGGGCTTGATTCAACGTCCAGATCTTTAATACGAATGGATAATGCTTCAACAGCCCTGAATCCACCTGCTGCCAAAAACATAACATACGTCTTCAGTCGAATGTCAGAACATGCATTTAGAATTTCAATTATATCCTCTTTTGATAAAGAAGCTTCCTTGTTTTTTCTAATCGTCTTTGGTAGTTTTACCTTTAACCTGAACTTCCTTGGACCTATGTCTATATCGTGATATGGGGTATATTCCCGCATGTTGCGGCAGATATTCAACTAAGCAGCCAAGGTAAATCTCTAATGGGAGGAGAGAATATCCCGTATATCTATACTAATTCAAAACACAAGAACCCGTTATGTAGAGTAGTTCCAGTACTAAAACATGAAAAAGAAGGTGTAGTTACATCATATGATAAACAAAAATTTTGTGACCTAGTGCTTGTCGCTGCTGAAACAGTGTTGGGGTATTTTGGATTTGATGCCAATGTTTACAGAAAATCTGAGAACAGAGGGGTTAGAAGCAACAAACAAAAGAAATGGTGGGACGAATTGAGAGAAGAAAGAACAAAAGATGTGGAAGCTGAAAGAGACAACTGAGAGATAAGATTGACTCTTGATAAATATAGTAATCTGCAGAAAAGTCATGGCTTTCAATATTTCTTGCAGAGGCAAAACTAATTCGTGTGATATCTCCGAAGGTCTCAGAATCTAACCCATTAAAGATCGTTTTCCAATCTTTTCTTACATATATCAAGTATGCTTTCAACCTCTTGTGTTCCTGTCTGCCCCCAAAGACTTCTTCCATATTGTCTACGATATATTGCATGAAGCTTTCTAATGTATAATTATTAGGTAATTATTAGATGGTATTTTCAAATGTTTATCACTGCATGAGTATTTATTAAAATACCAATGGCTTTATATAAACAAGTATCAGATGTGAAAACAGAGAACCTCTTTGACTTTCCTGATAGACAGAAAGAGCCAAGGTTTGACTTGTTATGGTTAACTGTATTAATCAGTCTTCGTCGATAATATATATATAAGTAAATCTGTCCCCTCCACCACTATGCTAGCTACTGGAAAAGTCCTCATTTGCGATTCTATTGATCAAATTGGTATCGATAGTCTGATCAGGGCTGGAATGACGGTTGACTACAAGCCAGACATAAAAATGAACGAATTGATTTCGTCTATAAAGGATTATCAGGTTATTATTGTTAGAAGCAGAACGAAAATTACAGCAGATATCATTGACGCTGCAAATAGTGCAAAAGTCATTGCTCGAGTAGGAGTAGGACTCGATAATATAGATGTCAGCGCAGCCGAAGCCAAAAATATTCGTGTTATCAATGCTCCAGAAGCAGCGATCAATGCTGTCTCAGAATTAGCTATTGGAAACATGATATCTCTAGCACGTAATATTCCATATGCCAATACTGAAATGAAGAAAGGAAATTGGATAAAGAAAAATTTGGTGGGCACAGAACTCCGAGGAAAATATTTAGGAATTGTCGGAGTTGGTAAGATAGGTAGAAACGTAGGACGTATAGCAAAAGCATTGAGGATGAATTTAATAGGATACGATATTTATCCAATAAACCAAGATTTTGTCAAGGAAGTCCAGCTAATAAAAACGGATCTTGATACCCTCCTTGAGAGCGCAGATTTCGTAACATGTCATGTCCCCCTCACATCGGAGACGAGGCACATGTTCGATGATGAACGCTTTTTAAAGATGAAGCCAACATCTTATATTGTAAATACTTCGAGAGGTGGAGTTATTGATGAAAATGCATTATATAACGCGCTAAAGACTAGTAAGATTGCAGGAGCAGCATTAGATGTCTTTGAAGTCGAACCGCCAACCAATAAATTGTTAATGGAACTGCCAAATTTAATATGTACGCCCCATATTGGAGCACAAACAAAGGAAGCACAAGAGCTTGCAGCTATGGTAATTGCTGAAAAGATTATTCAGATAGTCCGTGGAGTCATCTAGAAAGATGAGCACTCGTACACTACAAATCTGCTATTAAAAGAGCTAATCATTAAAAAAGGCCCAACTGTTGATTGCTAGCACGATGTTGTCTTGTACTATACATCAAAATTAAAATACAGATATTAAGGGGACACTAGAACAAATTTTATATGAGCAGTTACATGGCTGCGACGTGGATGCAATTATGGAAAGCTAATAATGTTGAACTAAAAAACAAGACGATTGGCTGGCGAACAGAACCAACTATTCATAAGGTTCGCAGGCCAAGTAGGTTAGACCGAGCTAGGAGATTGGGATACAAGGCTAAACAAGGCATCATAATAGTACGTGCTAGAGTAGGCAGAGGTGGTATGAGAAAGCAGAGGCCCGTAGCAGGTAGAAGACCAAAGCACCTAGGTGTAGTTCATATAAAACAAGGAATAAGTATGCAGAAAGTTGCAGAAAGGAGAGTTAATGAAAAATTTCCTAACATGGAAGTCTTGGGTTCTTATTATTTACACAAAGATGGCATGTACAAGTGGTACGAAGTTATCCTTGCAGACCCGAGTCATCCATCTATTTCTAAAGATAAAGAAATGCGTAGAAAACTCAAAGCATTTGCAAAATGACCTATTTGTTTCTCTAATTTATTACAGAAATCTTAGCACGGAACAGGAAAAACATGCAAGTACACCTCGCAATCCATGGATTTATCAATATGATAGGTAGCACCAATTATTCTATTGATATTTGCTCATTTGTTTTTTCTATTGTAAATTCTTAACTATCTCAATTATTTTTTCAATTTCTTGAGAATTTGTATCTTTATCTAATGTAATATAATAAAAGTAAGTCTCTTTTGGAAACGAAAGTATTTTCACTTTCTCATTTTCTGTAAATGTATACACAGTTTTGCCAATCGACCCTTCGAAGTTTTTCCTTAACTGATTTCTAGTCGCTTCAATAAAGTTCTCATTTCTAGCTTCTTCTGGCTTAAATAATGGTATCACATCTTTACGCAACTGCCCAACTATAGTTCGTCCGAACTTATTCATTACACCCACGTAACGGACGTTCGGTGAAAAACTCAAAATTTTGCGAGTGATTTCTCTACAATTTTCAATCTCTGTTGGTGGAGGTAGTCTACTAGTCATATAACTGAATTACAAGAATACTGTAGATACCTGATTATTAGTGTTGCTTCCATGGTTCAAAAATTCTTTTTATTTTCAGTTATTGTTAACCTTTGATGGAGTTTTTCCTGAATAACAATTGCATCACGATCAATAACTTCATGAGAATAACAGCTTAGTTGTAACGCTTAAGAATACTGTTCCTTCATTTTCAGAACACTCCATAATAAAACCCTTAAACATGAGATATTATCCATCGATCAACCTTCATAGCAAGTTAGACGTAAATCTAATCTTGCTAAGATTCGTTCACGACAAAACCGATTGCGTCAGATGGATAACTTTGTATGTACGCTATTGGACTTTTAGCAATGTTACCGTAACTAACTTATTCATGGCTGACAAAATTCTTTCTCCTTCCTAGCGACAATGTTAATTAAACTAACTCCTTATCAGGACAAAGGGCAGAGATATATTGATAATCATATTATAGATCAAGCTATCATGCAATATGGTATCATATCCCCATCGCATTTCTAAAAAATATCACTAATTTATCTGGAGAGAGAGGAAATAGCTATTATCTCAATTATATCGATTATTGTTATTTCGTATAGTTTAATCTTTTACTTACAAAATAACTGTTTACTGCTCACCAAATCAAACATAGAGATTCAATAAATATAATCAAATAAAATTATGGTTACCTTCAGTAACCTCAAGAAACGAATTGGTTTACAGAGCCGACAACAGTCCAAACCTTTCGAAAAATTAAGGAATAAACAGATGTGGCCACCTTTAACTGTCCATAGTCTATATACATTTAATTTTCCTACAAGAATTATTTCAGTGACAATTATTGGATTGTCAACGCATAATCAATCCATAAATTGTGAAAAGCGACTTTGCCCTTTTATTTGACAAGTTAGTATTCCCCGGTGTCTAGATTAATTCAGGTTTACCTCTTAATGCTCTTTCTATCAGAATCACACTTTCAGAACCAGAATGGAGTCCGCTAATGTGATCATTAACTGCTTTCTTGAAATCCTCAAAATAACGTCTAACATGAAATTTATATTCTCTTTTCACTGGGTCAAATACAATACCGCAGTTACCGCCTCCAATTTTGATTTCTGCATTTTCATCTATTATATTTGAATGGACAAGTCCACATCTAATATCATGGTATACATCTAAGTTTTGTTGTTTGCGTTTCTGATAGCAATTACCTAGCCTATCGAAAAACTCATTGAAACACTCTTCACTCATACCATGAGAACTACCTTTTACAAGCCTCCCCCAATATTCTGTGTAACAGCAGAGGACCAGTGCTAGGAGAAAATTAGGGGCTCCCCTGAGGCAATTGACAAGATCGTTTGATTTGTCTAGACCTTCGAGCATAAAGTCTCTTACCTTGTTAATTGAGTTGTAGTAATGAGAGTTCTTAAAGGACGGGATACTCAACTACGTTGTAGAGTGTCATTGCTATTTATCATTATATAAGAACATAGGGTTAGGAAGGCTGCAAAGGGGGAGAATCTATACTATTCGATCCTAAAGTTATTGTAGCGCATATAGGAAACCCTGTCTCAATAAGCTATGTTAACGACCCTTATGCGTATCTAATTAAAGGCCATTTAGATACCCACTAAGTAATATTGTCTATACCCGATCATTCTCTGCAAGGAATATTACACTTATTGGAGAATTCTGTCCTAAATTATCTCAAATAAGAGATGACAACTATAAAAAATATATAAATCTAAACAAAAATAAGAGTACCATGCAATTTAACTACGATCAGCTAGATGATGTTAATCTCAAGATTTTAGATATATTAAGTAGAGATTCATCAACACCTTTTGTAGAAATAGCCAAACAGATTGGGATATCTGATGCGACTGTACATATCAGAGTGCGGCGCTTGACTGCAGCAGGAATT
>DATDLD010000218.1:0-3606 GCA_036519475.1 Candidatus Nitrosopolaris sp.
TTCAGGATGTCGCTGCTATGTCATGACTCTATGATATTTTACAGTAATAATGAGTATCATATTTTATATATTTACTACCTAGTGAAAAATCTACTGGTTTTTTGCATGCAAATATTCTTAATTAACTTTATTGAATTTTGCACCATTCCATACTTAGTCCATATGTTTTCCATATGTGAATTGCACTTATTACATATGATCATTCAAAGGTATTGATTGTTTTTTTTCAAAGGTGCACCAGATTTGTTGTTACAATACACATGCTGAGTAGTAACCAATTTGAAACTCTAGGTATACGTCATTAAATCAAAAACTCGGTAAATAACTTTGCTAGTATGCTATTCTAATTTCATTTTTTACTACTAAACATACCACTCCACTTTCGTGATGGAGTACCAGCTTTTGATGGCGTTGTTGGTGGTGGACGTAATGAATGAGGAACGACTGAAACTCTTGCTATAGTTGGAATTTTAGAGCGAACTTCCATCGCTATCTCAGATGATAACGACTCTACTTCTGTTAATGGTTTACTACCATCTACTTCAATATGGACTTCTGCTTGAGATACTATTCCTGTGGGACGTAATAGTACTGATCTAACTTTCATAGGTTCGTAACCAAACTTCTCTTCAATGGTTTTTCTAACAATATCTGTAACCTTTGGGTTTTGCCAGGAATCGACAAGAATAAGAGAAGAGCGCTTAAGTGAAACATATGAGACTGAGAATATATATCCAGCAATTATCATTCCACCTATTGCGTCAGCTTGGAGGAAACCAAATTGAGAAGCAATCAATACACTAAAGAAACCAATAACTGAGGCAGAACCATCTTTTATTGAGTTCTTGGCGTCCGTCTTCAATGAGAGAATATCATATTTGTCTGCAATTTTTTTCATTTGAAATGCCCTATGTAATGACACTGCGCCAGCCGCAGCCAATACTACCATGGTCAAAATCGGCTGCTTGATTTCGTGTGGGTGTGTTAATACATCGTAAGAATGATAAAGGATAACTGATCCTATCACTACCATTCCTATAGCAGCCATTAATGCCGCAAAGCTCTCTACCTTATGATAGCCAAAATGAAATGTCTTGTCTGCAGGCTTATGTGCAATTCGCAAGCCGAGTAATACTATAAAAGATATCATTGCATCAGATAAGGAATCTGTACCATCTGCAGTTGCAACGACACTACCACTAATTTGCCCGACTATAAGTTCTACAATACCTATGCTTATTAGAGTTACAATAGATGCTTTGGCAATCTTCTGACCTGCTAAAATACCTTCATTTATTAAGTTAGCAGAAGATTGGGATCCTGCCAAAGCGTTTAAATCACTATTTTTATCATCATCTTTTGTTATAGTGTATCATCCACGTTTATTGTCTGTATAAATTATTGAGTCTTTAGTATTTAAAAACTTGGGTAATCATATATGCATAAATTTTTGTTCATCCAATAAAATAATATATAGGTATTTTATAATAATCTATTTTAACTCATAATTTTTTCCATTGCCTGATTATTAGCCTAAAAGAGCTCGATCTGACTGACTTTCGAAGCGATAGAATGAGGATCTACTTGATTGACACTCTTTTTGATGAACCACTATCAAGTTTGGTTCTTGAAATTTTACACGTAGTCTTCAGCAAAGATTACCCCTGCTCTTTGCAACAAAACCATGCATACTCCTATTATAGAAGTCACTAGCAACAAAGGGAAGAGACTATGATTTTCAAGTCCATGAACAAAAGTTCTAAAACCAAATGGCCTGAAAGCAAGTATGAAAAGACCAAATAATATCCCCAAAAGGATTAAACTTGTTAGCTTGCTATATGCATAATGGTTTATCGATTAGATATCCACCTCCTCTTTATAATCGGGAAGACAAAGATTGGATGGAAAAGTAGTCGACCTTGAGTATTTAGGAGATTCATGCGATACAACACCTTTCTGATACTGTATCAATGTTAAGCCTTTAAAGAAAGACAAAGACATGAGCTTAGTGAGTCTGTATTTGACTATTTACGTTGCCTGGGGAGACATTATTATTTCCGCTTTTAGAGGTAACCACTCCTGTTAACAGAAAGTCTGAAAATTCCTTACTTAGAGCTGCTGGTGAATTCTTGTCAAACGTTATAATTAGATTAGAGGCATGATTTTTTATCGAAATAGTAACTGGAATATTCTTCCATGATTTTGATGCTGCAACGCCACCGTTGCCAAGATGGTCAGAAATATCAACTGTTCCGCCCAAAGTGAGATCTTCGTTGGCTCTTTGAACTGAATTAGCTTTTAGGTTATCAATAACAAAAGTAACTGGTTTTTCAATCGCGGTAGTTGATGACGACGTAGTCTTGTTAGTTGTACTTGATTGTGCTTGCTCTTTGGTCGTACTGAATTTTGCAAGGAATTTGGTTCCCTGATTTGGCTTTGAATTTAGAGTCCAGTTTCCAAATAACACTTTTTCTACTTTTCCATTATTTGGATTAATTTGAGAGCTAGCAATTTTACCTGAATAAGATTGGCCATTACCATTAGCTTCAATTATTAATTTGTTGACAGATTTTTTGATGCTATCAGAAAGGCTAGTAGTCAGATCTTTAATGCCTGGAGTGCTAATATATGAAATTCCAATATTACTTTGATCTAGCGAATTATAATTCTTTGAAGCATAGGCTAAGTCAGATAACCTTTCATTATTGTTACGGTAAATAGCATATAATACTGGAGAAAAGATCAGGAGTGCTATTATTATAGTACCATAAAATAAAGGCATTTTTACTAGACCATGCATTGCTTTATATACATCAACTAAAGATATCCATAACTGGTTCATTATTTACCTAAAATATGATCGTTAATAAAAAGCTAAAGTAACCTAGTTAATTGAGAATAGTGATTATTTTGATGACGATTACTGTCTTAAATACACCTTCGATGCTGATGGAATTAAAAGAAGATCATGAGGAAGATACTTCCCTTCCTTTTTTGTTCTTTTGGTACTACTATCTAATTGCTAGAAAATAAAGTGTCTTTTGTCCCTAAAGTATTAAATATATAAATTTATTATTATTTCTAAGGAGAGAAATAGACTCAACTTATGTTGGGGGAGTATCAGATATAGTATGTCGATACAAAATCCAAGAACGATAATGATGAGAAAAGAGAGGCATCGAAAACCTAAGATATGAAAATATCACACGCTGTTTTGTTATCACTAATAACAATAACCATCATAATAATCACGATCACTGCCCCGCCTATACCACGGATCGGATTATCGTCTCCAAGAGGACACAATATATTAGGACAATTAGGGTCCAGTAACCAGCAACAACAAAGAGCAACTGCGTTATCAAATGCTTCCTCTACATTGATAGCAAATAATACATTATACGTCCTCTCTCGAATGAAAAGTGAATTAACAATATCGCATGAGACTAACACTCATACAGGTGAATTTAATAAAGGAATAAGGATTGCTTTTGTCAAGCCTACTTTCACAGCTGCAGCCTACAATCAGGCTTTTTATCTCTTTTATAAGAAATATTCACGTATACCACATGGAGTAAATATTACAACTGATCTGAATCTACTCTC
>DATDLD010000219.1:0-17296 GCA_036519475.1 Candidatus Nitrosopolaris sp.
TTCATAGTCGTCAGTCATAAATAATGCATAAAATGGACATGCGTCTACACATAAACCACAAAAAACACATTTACCGAAATCTATTTGTGGCATAATTGCCTTTTTGTTATGCTTCCACTGCTCGTCCACTTTTACCATGCCAATCGCTTCTGCAATACCTTCACATGCAATTGCGCATAACTGACATCCAGTACATTTGTCATGAAATAGTATATGTCGTCCCCGATATCCTGCAATGCCTACTCCACGCTTGGGATCATATTGGTAACCATCACCGACAAACTTGAGCTTTTTTTCTGGATAACGCAAGGTAAATCTCTTGATAATAAGGTGTTTTGATCCTGATTCTATAGCCTTAATGAATCCTGTAGCCGAATTGGTCTTCAATGAGCTGTTAACAATCCTCCAGGTCCTAATACGCCACCATAAATCAAAGCAAGGGCTATAAACATGTTTATGAATGACAGCACAATCAGCTTGTACCAACCGGTATGAAGTAAGATATCTATTCTAATCCTTGGGTTTATCCCTCTTGGTAACAACATTAGCATAATGACTCCAAAAGTTTTCAACGTGAACCAAAAGACCGCATTAACTGTGACAGCATTATAAAGACCATTTAAGGTCAGAAGCTTGACTAATGGTGTCTGTTCACCGGGCGGACCTAGGTGTGGGGGAAATATTTGAGGACCTGCCCAGCCGCCAAGAAATAATATTACAAAGAGTGCAGCCAGAGCGTACACTTTGATATAAGAGCCCAATTGAATTAGACCATAGATCATACCTGACGTTTCAGTGAGCCATCCTGCGACGATTTCACTCTCTGCTTCAGGTAAATCAAATGGAATCCTTTCAAGCTCGGCTAACGAAGAAATAAAGAAGACAAAGGCACTAATTGGAAGAAAGAAAATAAACCAATATGGATTCTGAACTAGTGCGATCGACGTCAAATTAAGTGAGCCAGCTAAAAGCACTACAGATAAGGCAGAAAGTATAAAAGGAATTTCAAAGGCTATCATCTGATGTAGCGCACGCAAGCCACCGATGAATGGATATTTGCTATTGCTAGCCCATGAAAAAAGTAACGCAATTAACGGAAAAAAGCCTAGTATTGCAAATACTGCAACGAGCCCTACGTTTGAGTTGGATACTACCCATCCAGGTGCTGCAGGAATAAATGCAACTACAGCTGCCGCTGTTGCAACAAATGCAATAGGAGCTGTCCAGAATATTACTTTGTCAGCTCCTGATGGGATAATAATCTCTTTAGATATAAGTTTCAGTCCATCTGCTGCTAACTGTAGTATTCCTTCAATCTTACCAGCGTAAAGCGGCCCTACCCTGAGCTGCATCTTTGCTAAGAATTTGCGTTCCACAAAGATTGTAACCGCTGCTATTAGCGCAGCAAATGTGAAGCCAGGAAATACTGCAACTCTAAAAAGATCAGTATGGATCAAGAATTTAATGATGGGAATACTACGGGTCGGATCCACCATCATGGAAAGGAAGAGATACGGTGTAAGAACTTCGTTAGCTACTGGCGGAAGCGGTAGATAGAATAGTATTATAAAAATAAGAGGTAAGCCGACAAGTGCGACGACTACGAGAATTATAAGGATAAGCCATATCAAGCTTGCAACAAAGTTACCAAAACGGAACTCTCGTATTGGGGTAGACATTTCCTTTATCTATCAGCCTCCACAGGCCAATAATTAAGAGCCCAATAAATAGCTGGCATGTCACCCAATTTCGATCCAACTAGGAGGTGTGGTAGGGCCAATATATTTCGAAATGAGCCAACAGATATCTTCACCCTGTAGGGCTTCGGAGTTCCGTCACTTATAATGTAATATCCAAGAGCACCCCTTCCAGATTCCACTCTTCTATATGCTTCTCCCGGAGGTCCTTTAGGGTTTGGTTGCAATTTAGCTCTGACCTCACCTGACTCGGGAATTTTGTCTAGTAACTGCCTCATTATATGGCACGACTCCCTCATATCCAATAAGGGCACATACGACCTTGCAAAAGAATCACATGTTCTCAAATATTGAACCTTAAAGTCTATCTCGTTATAGATATCGTATGGCTCTGCCTTTCGTATATCGTAAGGTACTCCTGATGCCCGCAAGACAGATCCAGTTACACCCAATTTTATAGCATCCTCCTTCGTAAGGACTCCCACACCTTCTGTCCTCTGTCTCATAAGCGGGTTATTATAAAAAATATCCTCATACTCCTCTAGTCGTTTCTCAAAATATGCAATTTGCCTCAAACATCTCTCCTTGAAACCATAAGGTACATCATTTCTGACGCCACCTGGTATATTGAACGCGTGGGTTACTCTAGCACCAGTCAGAGCTTCTAGAAGATCGATAAATAATTCTCTATCTCCGGTGGGCCACATGAACATAGTAGAATGACCTAGAAAGATTCCGTAAATCGCTAGCCAGTATAAGGTGTAGACTTGACGATTAAGTTCTGATGCTAACGCCCTAATATATTGCCCTCTTCTCGGAACTTGGATACCCGTTAATTCCTCTACGGCCAAGCTGTAGGAGTATGTAATATTATTAGAATCATGAATAACTGGTCTTTCTAAATGGGGAATATTCTGAATGAAATTTCTGTATTCACACATCTTTTCCTCTCCGCGGTGTACATATCCTGGATCAGGGTCACAATGAACAATGTAATCACCATCCAGTTTAACTGTAAATCTAAAATGTCCAGAGCCCGGATGTTGAGGTCCTACGCTAAGAGTCATAAAGCGGTCTTCATCTAACTCTTTAACAATTTGCATTCCTAATTTGTTAGAGTCTTCAATTTTATCTTCAAGGCTAGCCATAGATTATCTCACTTTTTAGTATTATCTTCCTTTGATTCTAAATTCCTTTCGCAACGGTGGGATGTCAGCCCAATCCTCAGGTAGCAGAAAGCGTTCATTCCTGGGATGGCCTTCAAAGTATACTCCTAGCATCTCGAAAGTTTCTCGTTCGTGATATTCAACACTTTTATAGACATTGATTAATGTTGGTAATCTTGCATCGTCTCTAGATGTTCTTGTGGCAAGAGAAAGAATATGCGCAGCTAAATTATCTTTTGTATATGATCCCAAATGATACGTAACTTCGATTTGATTTGTCTTTGGATAATCTGTGCCTGCAACAGACTCGGCGTGATCAAAACCTAGAGTATCACGAACCATCGTTGCGATTTCAACTAGATCCGATGGATCCACTTCAATTTTCATTCTCAGTGGTCGAATGAAAGCGACCTTAATCCTATCTCCGAATTGAGACGTGAGTTGAGTAACAAGTTCCTTCTCAAAAGCTGGAGGCTCAGGTTCCTTCTTTGCTGGTGTAGAAGTAGAAGTAACCGGCTTCGCTGGAGAGGGAGCAGGAGCAGCAGGATTACTAGAGGATGGCAACGCTTTGTCCTTAGATGATGTTATATCAGATAAATTGTTCTTAGTCTTATTACCTTCTTGCCCTGTATCCATACTATTTGATCTTCGACCTTTTGATCTTTTCTTGGAGCAGCATTGTTCCTTGGATCAATGTTTCAGGTCGAGGAGGGCATCCTGGGACGTAGACATCGACTGGCATAATTCCATCCACTCCTGGAAGGACGTTATATGAGTCGATATATAATCCACCTGTAATTGCACAAGCGCCCATTGCAATTACGTATTTGGGTTCAGGCATTTGATCATAGACCATCCTCAATCTAGGGGCCATCTTTCTTGTGACCGTTCCCTGTACTACAATTAGGTCGCATTGCCTTAAAGAACCAAAAGCTTCGATAATCCCAAATCTTTCGACGTCATATCTAGGGCCTGAAGCAGCTCCAAACTCAACACTGCAGCATGCAGTTTCGAGATGCACGGGCCATAAAGACCATATCCTTCCCCAGTTGATTGCATAGCCCATTGGTTCATCAAGTGCCTTGACTAGAATATCCCCTAATTTGCTTACCAATACATTGAAGTGCGTGGGATTAACTAGGTCCTTGATCATAACCTTTCCTCACCTATCTTCTTGCAATTTAGATATTTAATACTTGTTAGCGATAATACCGTTAGCATTGTTACCAAATCCCCTTTCTTCCTGATAAATATAGCGCGTATCCCATCGCAGCGAACATTATTCCCAAGAACGCCATTATGGGAAGTGTAGCGATCCTTGGTATGGAGAATAATGAGGCAGCCCAAACATACAGAAAAATAGCCATAACATCAAAAACAACAAACATAAGGATATACGAGTAGTATTGCATCATAAAATGAGATCGCCCTTCACCAGTGGGCATCTGACCGCATTCCATCGGGAGGAACTTCACCGGGTTATAACGACGTCTGGGAGCTATCAAGCGCGAAAGCACCAGTGCCGGAACAGCAGCAACGAGACCAAAACCAAACATGTACAAAACCGGCGTAAATTGCGCAGCTGCATCTACAGCCAATGCAACAGTTGCTGATTTGTGAAGATATAAAAAGGTTACCTTATCGTCGATTCAAGACTAGACCAAAAAGTTGACGAGCTGCTAGTTTAGGATGATTCAGAGAAAGCCGTATCATCTTGCCTGCTGTAAATTCCCCTTTGATAAAATCAAAGAACTCGTCTGCAGACAGATCCTTAAGTATTTCTAGCTCTTTATCCCACTCGTCATCTGACAGACCGATCCATCTGTGCTGCACTTTAAGTGCGGACTTGATTTTTGATTCAAGCTTCTCTCTGCAAATCGTATCATATTCCATAAGCGATGACATAACAGCGTTCTTTGACAATGATCTTGCTCCTACTTCGCCAGCCAATCGTCCAAATTCAATAGCATATCTTATTCCTTCAAGCAACAGAGGATTGGCTTGACCTGCTGAGTCTCCCACCAAAATTATCCCGTCAGAAACAGTGCAACTACGAAACCCTTGGTTTGGAATGAAGCCATAATGAAACTCTATAGGTTGAATTTTTCCCATTTTGTCCATCGGCTTATATCGCTTTTCCATAATGTAATGCAATTTTTGCAATGGATCCTCATCCGATTCTGGCCTTCCTATACCTACTCCAATTCTTACTCTATTTCTAGATAATGGGAAAACCCATGCGTAGCCAGCATTCGAATAATCTTGTCCCACCATAAGTTGCCAGGTATCTGGGTCAATATTCTCGCAATAGCATTCATATTCCGCTCCAACCCCGTATCGCTTCCATTCATTTACTATTCCTGCTTTGCGCCCAATGGAAGTATTAAAACCGCTCGCGTCAATGACAAGAGTACAAGCAATTAATAGGTCACCTTTCGGTGTGTGAACTTTTAATTCAGAAATATGATTTTCCATATTGAGTGTTCTGCTAGTAACATTTGCTTTTATCATGACATCTGCACCTGCCTCGGCTGCTAAAATAGCAAGGTGCTGATATGCGCTTCGTACATTCAACACGCAAGCTTTAGCAGAGCTATCTTTGATTGTGATTTCGTTTGATGGTGATATGAAGGAGTAATTTTTTATAGGATTGTAATATTCTTTTGAGATTCCTAGTTTCTCTATTTCTTCTATCCAAGTCACACCGCTGGTCCTGATATTATGAGCGATTGACTCATCTTTTTCTAATAATATTACTTTAACACCAGATCTAGCCGCGCTGTATGCAGCTGATAAGCCGGCTGGTCCGCCGCCTACAATTGCTACATCGTATTTTATCATGTTTTGCCGATGAAAATCACTTGTCCATATACTCATTATCGATAATGAATTAGTTCCTCATCTTAAAATGTGCTCCTTATATAATGCAATAGAAAAAACAAAATGAGCTTTAAGATTTTCGTTTTATTATTATATCAACTCTAACGCCATCTGAGATAGAAAAAATTCGAGCTATTATCATATGCAAAAGATTCAAAAAATTGTCACGGTTGAGATTACATATTATATACGTATATCAACCGCCAGTGAAGGATATATTATCTATGCGCAAGTAAGGCAGAATGGAATCGGTCAGTATCCTTTTTTCCTTTGAAATTCCTGTCACATCTTTTAATGCCTTAAAGATGTTGCCAGCCATCATAACCTCTTTTGTTGCATAGGTAATATTGCCATCTTTGACATAGCGTCCGCCCTTCACTACGCCTGAAAAATCACCGTTTACAGGATTTACATTTCCTGAAAATCTACTAATGATAATCCCCTTCTTTATTTCAGAGATTAAACTTTCTAGTTTTGATTTTCCTGGTTTGATAATAAAGTTCGTAGTTGATACGGTGGGAGGCGAATTTGCAGAGCCGGCTGCATTCCCAGTTGTTTGAGTTCCCGCTTTCTTGGCAGTATATGTGTTATATATGAATTTCCTTAACACTCCTCTTTCAATAATCACATTTCGTTTATGGGCTATCCCCTCTCTGTCAAAGCTAGAAGCTGCTAAGCCCTTTACATTTGTAGCATCATCTTCAACAGTTACTAGATCTGAAGATACGGACTCTCCTATTTTATCTTTAAATTGGCTAGCATCCTTCTGTACAGCGTAAGAATTAATTGAGTGTGCTATTGCATCCTGCAATAACTCTGCAGCTGCTACAGGGGTAAGTAATATCTCACCTTTGAAGCTGTCAATTTTTTTCGAATCTAATGTATTTACTAGAGACTTGGCAAAGCTCTTTCCCGTGGATATCACGTCAATATCCTTTATATGGTGAACACCAGTTGATTGATAATCAAAATTGGAAACTCCATTAGAATTAATTGCCATGCCCATGATAGACCAAAAAAAAGAGCTTACAGTCTCTTGTCTCCTTATACCTTTGGAATTTAGTAACGCATGAGTCACTAAAGAGCTGGTAAAATTTCCGCTATCTACACTGACCCTACTATCAAAAGTCCTTGCTGCCATCAACATATCTTCTGCTAGTTCAGCTGAATCTGAGGTATCAAAGGAAGAAGCTTTTTTATCATGTAGGCCATCTAGCAGGTTTATTCTCGTGTTCTTATCAGGTAACGAATTAAATCTGTCGCTGGGGGTAATTTTGGCGAGCTTGATTGCTGACTTAACCGCATTACGGATATAATCCTTGTCAAACAGGTTGGTTGATGCGAAGCCTAGCGAATTTTTCGAAAATACTCTAATTCCTAATCCATCGGTTTTATGAGATTTCGCTTGCTTCAAATCGTTGCTTTCGATAAAGACCTCTGATTCTTTATTGGATATAGCATATACTTCGGCTTCATCGACGTCTGCCTTTTCAGCTTCCCTCAATGCGAAAGTGCACACATCTTCCAGGTTATGGATTATTGAAGACCTCCAACGATTGCAGTACACCTTATGTGCGGTCCTCCACCGTCAACTTTAGCTGGCTGATATTTTCCACAATATCCAGTTCCAATATCGTATCTGAAATCATTGGCTACCATATCAACTGACTTCAATACCTCAAAGGCACTTCCTGATATACTTGCCCCTCTCAATAACTCTTTTATCTCGCCCTTTTCGATCGAATACATCTCTTGAAACCCAAACATAAATTCTCCGTTTGCATCAGCTTGACCGTTTCGTGCACCTTTAACCAAGTATCCGTGTCTGGTTTCTTTAATCATGTCACTAAGTCTCTCGCTGCCTGGTTCGATGAACGTATTTCTCATTCTGATAAGGGGTTCGTCATTGTACTCAAAAGCACGCGCATTGCCTGTAGGCTCGGATCCAAAGAGAAAGGCTGTCTCGCGGTTGTGTAAGAAGGATTTTAAAACCCCCTTCTCGATGATAACGGTTCTGCTAGCAACAACACCTTCATCATCGACTGCTATAGTTCCCGCCGCATTTTCAGCATTATTTGATTGACCGCTATCTACTAATGTAACTTTTTCATTTGCGACCTGCTGCCCTATTTTATCTTTCGTGATCGAACCGGATAGAACGAAATCGGCTTCCACCATGTGACCTATGGCCTCATGTGCTATTAAACCGACCATGCCTGGATCTAGTATGATTGTAGTCTTTTCACCAGCGACCTGCTTTGCGTCGAGTAAATTCAGCGCCTTTTTTGAGGCCATATTAGCGTAGTCAAGATGGTCCTTCTCACGGAATAGATCTTCCCATCCACCTGATATCCCTCTTCCTTCCGATACGACGACCCTATCTCCCTCCTTCATGGCTACTGATGTGACACTGAACTCTGGTCTGGATTCATATAATTCCGCTTTTACTCCATCACTATTAACTATGATTTTATGATCTAGTATTTCATGATACGTACATGATACAGATTTAATGAGACTTGAATATCTTCTAGCATCTGATTCCGCCTCTTTTGTAATTTTAACTTTTTTTTCAATGTCTATATCATGAAGATCTCCTTTTACTCTTGTGTTAAATAATCCGGTAACAGGATTAGATATTTTCGCAAGGCCTTTTACTTTATTTTTTTTTGTTAAAGCAAGTATTTTTGCAACTGCTCTTGCCTCGTGGAGAGCTTCCCTCAAAGCACTCTTGGAAAAGTCGTTTGTACTGCTAAATCCCCAACAACCATCGACTAGTACTCTAATACCGCAGCCTGCGTTTAGACCCGTACGAATTCTCTCAAGTTCTCCGTTACTAAAATTGACTTCGTTTGTTAGTCGAGACTGATAACGAGCCTCAATATATGTCTCATGCACACCCTTTGAAACGATAGATGTCAGGTCATCGATCGCTAGCAAATCTTTCATCGTAAATAAGGTTAAAGGATGAGTAACGGTCTCTTATGTATATCTAATCGTAATTACATATTCCATGTCTATGAAGTATTACTCTATGTGGCTCCACTAACCCTTGTATTAATATTTTAAATTTTATTCAGCGTCATTTATCTGGATATCTGCTACTTATGTAATCTGCCACGTATACTTTAATAACGGCAAGGAGTCTTTGTCGAAGTTTTTATAGTCTACTATCTTTTCCTGAGTAGGTAGTTTGACCACTCATTCATTAATTATAGCTGACGCGAGCTCCATGGAGGAGATCAAATCCAAATCAATCCAATTTGTTGTCACTTCTCCTCCCTACTGGAATCTAAAAAAATATGATGGAAATAGCACAAGCGTGAAACAATCCTATCCTCAATATCTAAGTGAGGTACAGGATGTCTTAAAGGAAGTAAAGAGAGTAGTTGATAGGGGTAGATTTGTAGCCATCAACGTAGGGACAGCTGTGACAGCAGATGGTATGAAACCTATTAACGCTGATATTATTAAGATTATGCAAGACCTTGATTTCACTTTTAAAAAGGAAATAATCTGGACAAAGCCTAAAGGCACACAAGGTCTATGGCAACGTGGAGTAACAAAATTTTTAAAAAATGAGCCCTATCCGTGTTTTTTTAATTTAAATATTATGCATGAGTATATTTTGATCTTCCAAAATGAGGGCAAGCTTCAAGTTAATATTGGTCCTGAAAATAAATTGTCTGAAGAATTTATTAAGCAAGTTTCCTGGAGCGTTTGGGATATGTCAGTATCTTTTACAAAAGGACACCCTTCCCCTTTTCCAGACCTATTGGTTGAACGGCTGATAAAGCTGTACACCTTCGAAAATGAAACTGTCCTTGATCCCTTTGGCGGCAGCGGAACGACTATGAAAGTATCAAGAAATCTGAAAAGAAATTCAATACTGTATGAAATTAATCCTGGATATGTAGACATAATAAAAAATAGAGTAGATTGGGATGCTTCTGTGGCGGCCTCTAGTGAAAAATATGAGATCAAGATTAGGACTTAACAACTTTGTTCAATGAGCAACGTAAGATACAATATCTAACAGGGTTGGATTGGGCCCTAAAATCTGCCTCTACCAAATACGCGACCCATGGATATCATCCATATGCATCAAGATATATCCCACAAATTCCTCACTACCTAATTTCAGTATTTTCAAAAAAAAATGATCTCGTATTAGATAATTTTTTAGGTAGTGGGACAACCTTGGTTGAATCAAAGATTTTGGGACGAGATGCAATAGGATTAGACGTCAATCCCCTAGCTTGCTTAATAGCAAGGGTGAAAACTACAAATATTCAAAAATGTGATTTAGAGGAGATTTGTCAATTTTGTCTTTCACTAGATAAGGATATTCAGTCTCTCAAATATAATGACAAACACAATACCAGTATTTTAGTCGGCGATATCCCACATCCAAATATCCTCAAGTGGTTTAATCAGAGCAGCATTAGCGAGTTGCTTTTGCTAAAAAACCGTATTGATTCAATAAAAAAGAAGAAAACAAGGGAGTTTCTTCTTGTTGCATTTTCCTCTATTTTACGTACTGTCTCTGATGCGACTAGTGGTTTTGGAAATTTAATGCTCAATCTCCAGCCTCCACCTAGGATTGGTGCATATCAAAAGTTTTGCCGTGTGGTAACCTCAATGGTAGAAGGCATGAAACAATATAATCAAACAAGCACACATTCGAATGTTAAAATACTCAACTCTGATAGTCGAAATCTGAATTTCTTGCAAGATCAGACAATTGATTTCATATGCACCCATCCTCCTTATATGGCTTCAGTGCCTTATGCCGAATATCAAAGACTATCACTGTGGTGGTTAGGTTTTGATCAAAGCGCACTCGAAAAGAAATTAATTGGTGGAAGACGAAGCAGAAAAGATACTCCTTGTAGATTTCTTAGTGATATGCATTTAGTATTAGTAGAAATGAAAAGAGTTCTAACAAAGAGAAAATATTGTTGTATTGTAATAGGAAACCCAATTTATAAAGGCAAGACATGGCATCTCAATGAAATTCTAAAAAAGGATTCATTGAAAGTGGGGTTTGCTTTAATAAAAGAAATTAGACGTAGAAAATATAGGTTGACGATGGGAAATATAAAAGAAGAATATGTTCTTATTTTAAAAAACGAGTGAAACAGACACAAAGCTTTTGTATATATATGCTAGTTGTAAAACGTGGAAGGAGAAGCAGGTGGCGTTAAGCATTTGACGGAAGGTGACATTGCTCCAGACTTTAGTTTTAATGACGCTCGTGCTAATACAATTAAATTGTCCCAGTTTCGAGGTCAAAAGAATGTAGTAGTATACTTTTATCCGAAGGATTTTACACCTGGCTGTAACATAGAAGCAATGGAATTTTCACGTGATTTCGAAAAATTCAACAAGATTGACGTCGAAGTTATAGGCATTAGTCCAGACGATAATGAATCTCACCGGAAGTTCAAAAAAGCAATGAATATTCCTTACGCGCTCGCTCCAGATACCAATAATAAGATATCGACTAGATATGGCGTATATGGACAGAAAAATCTTATGGGAAGAACATACCTGGGAATTACTAGGTCGACATTCTTAATAGATAAGAATGGCAAAATCATTAAGATATTTCATAAAGTGAAGCCTCTAGGCCATAGTAAAGAGGTAATAGATGCGTTTAAGTAAAGCTCTCTTTCTAATAGTGTTTCTAGATACATTATAGTTCATACCTTCTGAAACGTATCGTATTTTATTATATTATATTAGGACAATGATTTCATCAGCACAAGTGGAGAAGATGGTTTTCATGGGAGATCTACATTGTGCTTTTCCCAGAAAAGGATTCCATCATTTGTGATATATGCTCAAGTATTCTGATATGGTGCTCCTCGTCGACGACTATGCTTGTCAATAACTCCCTCGTTTCGGTGTCCTGGGATAAATCAACGCATTTCAAAAGGATGGCTTTGGATTCCTTTTCTTCTGAAATAGATTCCTCTAGTCCTTTACTGGTAAGGCGTGCGCTGGCTGTCGCGCCTTCTATATTTGCCATAATGGAAGAAATAATTTCTATGTGTTTAATGCCATCAGAGAGCAGGGTATGAAGATAATTTCTCACTAGCTGATGTTGAACAGTTGTCAGAACACCCATGTAATGCATCAGCTCCTGCACTTCAGCTTGGTGCTGAGACTTTAAGAGACCGTAGAGCTTCTGCTTATTCTCGATGTCGTCAATGTTAGCCTCCAACTGTGATATCAGATGTAGATATTCAATAATAAAAAAGTGACGGTTTGTCTTTGTGGGAGAAAAAAATTAAACACCCTGTCTTTGATAACTTGCTGCCTCGTAGATTACTAGCTCCATTAATGAGAGAGCAAGGTTCCCGGTGTGGTAAAGTCTTATTTGTCTTGGGTTGATTTGGCTTGGTAGTAATTGTGATGTAGTTCTAGGAAATGCCCACGATGCTGAGCAGTCCTATTAGAGCCGTATCGGATACTCGGGTGAACTCGGTCGACAATTTTGCCATCGTGTAAGTGCGGGAGATGGGATTTGAACCCACGAACCCCTGAGGGATAAGAGCCTCAGTCTTACGCCTTTGGCCATGCTGGGCGACTCCCGCTTTGAATAAAATGACTTGAACCGCTAATTTGAATATTACCTCTTATTCAGCTAAATACAGACATGAATTCTAAAAAAGATTTAATGTCGATCATAATATTTTCCCATAAATTCGGAAAACTATTCTGTACAATGGTTTTTATTAGACGTCGGGTCCAATTAAACCAAATGCTGATACCTGTACGATGCTTTACTTGCGGTAAATTGGTCGGGGACAAATACGCCCAATATTTGAATCAAGTGAAAACTGGCGAAGATCCAGCAAAAGTAATGGACTCATTGAATATGACACGTTACTGTTGCAGGAGAATGTTTGTTTCTAGCGTAGAAACAATATATCAGGTAATACCATATTACGAAGCTTTAAGACGACGGATGTCTGAAATTAAAACAGAAATAGAATAGAAATTGTAAAATGCCAAAAATCACGGCGCTAAAAGGACGGGCCGTTTTCAACAGTAGGGGATCCAAGACTATTGAAATCGACGTGTTCACAGACAATAGATATCTTGGTAGAGCATGCGCACCGTCAGGTGCAAGTGTTGGAAAATATGAAGCTCAAAGTTTCCCAAATAACGATCCTCAAAAGGCACTGGAAACGTTCAATGCTAATTCACAAAAATTTATAGGATTAGAAGCATCTGAGCCTAGCAATATCTTCGATTGTCTAAAATCTATTGATAACTCTGAAACTTACATCAAGTTGGGTGGTTCTGTAGCTTATGCGGTCAGTATTGGAGCCATTGAATCTGCAGCTAGGGCGCTAAACATACATATGTTCCAGCTATTGAAAAAAGCAAAGCCATATCGATTCCCATTTCCGCTTGGTAATATCTTGGGAGGAGGTGCTCATGCTGGGCCAGGTACACCTGACATACAAGAAATATTGAGTTGTCCGATTGGTGCGACGAACATTCTAGAGGCCTTAGAAATGAATTTCAAGGTTCATAGAGAACTTAGGAAAGTTATCGAAGATGTCGATAAAAATTTTACATACGGGCGTGGAGATGAAGGTGCATGGGCACCACATTTTAACAATGATCAGGCATTAGAATTTTCAGAAAAAGCTGTCAAAAACTGTGGTTTTGCTTTAGGAAAGGATATATCGCTTGGTGTTGATTTTGCTAGTTCCTCCTTATGGAACGAGAGCACGCGTGTCTACAATTATGCTAGGCAGGGCATAGTACGCAATTCACAAGAACAGATCGAATTTGTCGATAGTCTCATTAATAAATACCGGCTTATTTACGCAGAAGATCCTCTCCATGAAGAGGACTTTGAAGGCATGGCAGTATTAACTAAAGATAATCCAAAGTGCATAGTTACAGGAGATGATCTGTTAGTAACAAATTCACAGAGAGTCAAAAAGGCAGCCGGGTACGGTTCATGCAGAGGAGCAATTTTGAAAGTCAATCAGGCTGGGAGCCTCTACGAGGCTTTGAAATTTGCTGAGGAATGTGCTAGAAATAATATCAAGATCATAACCTCACATAGATCAGGTGAAAGTACAGACTCTCACTTGTCCCATATTGCCATCGCAACGAATTCGAAGATGATAAAATCAGGAGTTGTAGGTGGCGAACGTGTTTCCAAACTAAATGAACTTATTCGTCTGACAGAGTATGATTTAATAGAAGGCATGGCTGACCTTTTCTGCACATAATATGTCGAGTAATGACGAGAACGCTCAAAGGTTAGATGCGGAGTCGCCTAGCACTGATACGCATGAATCTGAGCGGGAAGAGGCTAATAAAAAAGAAGAGCCAGCAAAGTCTGAAAATGACGTTTCTGAACAGCAGCCAAAAGCTGAAACGCCCGAAGGTACTTACATACCGGATGAAGCCAATTTAGAGAAAATGATTCTTTCTACAGGTATTCGTGTAGGAACGCCTGTAAAGACAAAGTTCATGACACCATTCATTGTTCGCGCTAACCCTGAAGGCCTCTACATTCTTGACATTAGTAAAACTTTAGCCAGGATCGACGTAGCAGCAAAATTCATAGGCCGCGCTAGCATTTCAAGGGTCGCAGTAACTTCAGCTCGAGAGTATGGTAAAACTCCCGTAGAGAAGTTCTGCGAGCTCACTGGGGCAATAGGACTCTTCGGACGATTCATGCCAGGAACATTCACTAATCCTTCCCTGCCTAACTACATGGAACCAGAAATTGTTGTTGTCACTGATCCACAAGCTGATCAGCAAGCAGTTTTAGAAGCCACGAGAGCAGGTGTGCCAGTCGTAGCAATAGCTAACACGGATAATGTTACATCAAAAATAGATCTTGTGGTTCCTGCAAATAACAGAGGACGAAAAGCTCTTGCTACGGTTTATTGGCTCCTCGCAAGGGAGGTAATGAAAAAACAGGGCACAATAAAATCTGACAACGAGATGAACAAATCGATAGACGACTTTGAGACTAAGTTGGTTGAGGAAGCATTGTGACTTCAGGGGTCAGGAGGCTGTCAGCTGTTGCTGGAGTGTTCTACCCAAATGATAAACTAGAACTTAATAAGCTACTAGAATTATCCTTTAGAGATGATAAGTATGGTCCGGGCAAAATACCCCCGGCTACAAGTCCTAAACAAAAAATATACGGATTAGTTTCGCCTCATGCTGGGTATATTTATTCCGGATCAGTCGCCGCGAACGGATTTTATCAAATATCATCATCGACGTTTGATGATGTGGTAATGATCGGTCCTAACCATTATGGCATTGGTACCGGTGTAGCGACTACACGAGAAGGCAGCTGGGAAACGCCCTTAGGGCAAGTTGAGGTCAATTCAGACCTTGCGCTTGGAATTTCAAGAGAGTCTGGCTTAGTTGACTTTGATGATTTTGCTCATAGCAGAGATCATTGTCTCGAAGTCCAAATTCCTTTTCTGCAATTTATAAGAAAAGATCCATTCAAGATTGTACCAATAATAGTAATGATGCAAGACAAAAAAACTGCGTCTGAACTGGGCAAATCAGTAGCGCAAAGTACTATTAATACTGACACTTTGCTTATTGCATCTTCTGACTTTACACATTACGAGCCGAACGCCGAAGCACATAGAAAAGACAATGAGTTGATAAAGACAATACTATCATTGGATGTGTCGGCGTTCTACTCTGTCCTCGAAAGATTAAATGTATCGGCTTGTGGTTACGGTGCAATTGCCTCCGTGATGACGGCAGTCAAGATCTTGGGAGCAACAAAAGGCGTGTTGTTAAAATATGCTACGAGCGGAGACGTCAAAGGAGATACCAAATCTGTTGTAGGCTATTCATCAATAATTTTCCAATGATTTTTAGAAGGACTTCGGCGAATGCATCAGCCCCTGGAAAAATAATTTTTTTCGGAGAACATTTTGTTATTTATAACAACCTTGCTATTCTTGGATCTATTAATAGACGCATCAGAGTCGCTGTTAGTTTAAACAATGATCCAGACAGATGTATCAATATAAGATCAGATTTGGGCGTGGCTGCATCATACTCAGCTTCCTCTCATCCTAGCGTGATAAGAGAAGGCAAAGATATGGATATAAATTTAGATCCGATTTACAAAATTGCCAAGGACATACTTTCAGAGAGAGAACAAAATGCCGGAATAGACATTTATCTAGTATCAGAAGTTCCGTATGGTGTTGGACTTGGCTCGTCTGCAGCATCTTGCGTAGCGACAGGAGCAGCCATCGATGCGTTATTTCATTCTCCGGATAAAAATTGGCTGTACAACAAGGCTACAGAGTACGAGCAACTTATACACAAAGATTCTTCTGGTGCAGATTGTTTTATTTCCACATTTGGGGGTTTAAGGTATTACATGAAGGAGAAGGGGTTTGAAAACATTCAATTAGAAAAGGACTTAACATTGCTTGTTGTAAATACAGGTATACGACATTCTACAGGGACTTTGGTTTCTTTGGTCAGACGTTTCAAGGAGAACAATCTATCGATATTCGAAGATCTCGTCTCTACTGCAGCCCACATCTGTAGCAGTGCTCTTACAGCATTTAGAACTGGTAATGAGACCAAACTGGGTACCTTAATGAATGAGAACCATCAGCTATTGCAGAAGATAGGGGTATCCCATAAAAAGATTGATTATCTCGTAGATGTTTGTATTAAAAGCGGTGCATTAGGAGCAAAGCTTACTGGTGCAGGTGGTGGCGGATGCATAATAACTCTAGTGCGTAACAATGAACTATTAGACGTATCTTCTAAAATCGAAAAGGATGCTCGCGAATTCATGCCTATAAAAATTGATTACGACGGACTGTTAGTAGATTAACTTTTAAATCCATTCAAAATGATGCCTTTTTGAATATGAGAGCTAATATAACGTTAATCAAGCTTGGTGGATCGGTAATTACTTTCAAAGACAGGCCTCTGTCGGTAAATCTAAAAGCAATAAGGAATATTTCACATGCACTGCTGCAGTTAAAAACACCGCTTGTACTCGTTCATGGAGGTGGATCTTTTGGTCATTATTGGTCAACGAAATATGGTATGCATACCAAGCCCGACCGGTATGACTCTCATGGTATCTCCATTGTTCACGAATCAATGATAGCTCTAAACCAGATTATAGCCAATTCTATGATAAAAAATGGAATGAATCCTTACAGTATTATGCCTTCTATTTTCATGCAAGGTCAAGAACCAATATCTGCCAAGATAACGGAGATCAAAATTATAGCAGAAAGTGGAGTAATTCCCGTAACCTTCGGTGATATCGTGCATGTAAATAAGGGAAAGTATTCAATTCTTTCAGGCGACTCCCTCATGACAATTATCGCCAAAGTTCTAAAACCATCCAGAGTAATCTTTACACTTAAAGTCGATGGGCTTTACACAGATATGAAGAGTAAGAAACTTATTAATGTCGTCAGTCCTGAAGATAATTCTATCGAATTTTCGAAGGTCCTTTCTGACGTTACAGGAGGTATGAGAAGAAAGGTTACA
>DATDLD010000220.1:0-14871 GCA_036519475.1 Candidatus Nitrosopolaris sp.
GTCCTTATCGATCCATTTCCTCTCTGCCTGAGAAGCATGCCAAGGCCAAACAGAAGCAATCCATGGCCTAAATCAGCGAACATTAGGCCATAGAACAATGGCCATACAAAAGCTATAATCGGAGTTGGATCTGTTTCGTCATAGTTGGGTACGCCTTGAGTCTCAGTTATAACTTCAAAAGTCCGAATATAGGACTTGTTCGTTAAAAGGCTAGGCAATATCTGAGCATGATCGCCAGATTTTTCAAAATGCGCCTCTTCTATGACCGAAATATATCCTTTTGTTAGATTATTGAATGTTTTCTTCATTGGTGTAGGTATATAGCCTTGAATCATAGCAAAGTTCTTTGTACCAGCAGGTTTTCTTGTTATTTCCAAAATATCTTTCGCAACCTTTGCGGCTTCGTGAAGCGAAAGGAGCTTACTTAATAATGATACTCTTATCTTTTCAATTGCCTTAGACACCTTGGACAAATTTGCTTCAAGTTCTTTTACCTTCACTTCAGACTGAGCGTAAGCAATTGATGGATTTTGAGGCATATGAGCTGGAATTTGAAGTGGGTGATAACCAAAACCTCGGAGTACCTTCGTAACACGTTCTGAATCCTCATTTGAGCCAAATACAATAACGACGGACTTCTCATCATTGAGTTTATTAGAGTAAACTAAAAGATCATTAAGGCTTTTCGTGACCTCATCTATATCTCTTGAATCAATAACAAAAATTTCTGCATAAAATCTCTTCAACTTTCTAAATGCAGCCAAGTCCAGATTCAAGCTAGCCGCCATCTTGAGTGCCACTACAATATTGTTATATTCTTCCAGTTCTTTTGTAATCCTGTTTCGTTCAATCAATACATTTTTTGGCTCATTTAGTATTTCTTTATTTTTGTTTTCGAGGTCTTCAATGAAATGACGAATATCTTCTATAACGTAATCTGTTGTCCCCTTGGGGGCGCCTTTAAACATTGTCGTAATTATGCCTGTCTCTGATTGGACACCCAACGCTCTCATGACCTCCTCAATATCTTGAAATGATTTTTGAGCCTTCAATACAAGATCGTCAAGATTAGGATTACTATGTTCAGAATTGCTCGGGAGAGCATGGAACCATTCCAATTCTGCTAGCTTACTTACGGCTTCTTGGGTATCAGTGCGAGGCAAGATAACCGTTGCTTTCATCAGCTTCGCTAGTCCCATAGTATTGCGTAGGGTGTAATTATGATCTCTTTAAAATTCTTTCTCCCTTCGTTCTTTCCATATGTTTAGCTTATGTCCTGCTTGGACTCAATAGGTACGAGAGTGGGAAAGTTAAAAGTACAGGATTTCTTGTTGTGGATTATTGGCCTAAAATAATAAACATCATAACTATACCATATATTGCTATTGACTCTACCATGCCAACAAAGATGAAAACTCTAGATTGCATCTTTGGGTTGTCACTAATTGCAGCTAAACCTGCAGCCCCAACAAATCCAAGTCCTATACCTGCACCTGCTCCTGCCAGACCAAAAGCTAAACCCGCGCCTATGAATTTAGCTGAGCCGCCGTCGGAGGCTGCTTTTGATTGACCCTGTGCATATACTGAAGGGTTAGGTGCGAATAAAAAAGCCACAAAAGCGAATACGAGGATAAGACAGGTAACTGGAAGAAGATCGTGCTTTATATTTATCTTCATACATGTTCGAGATTAAAGGCCATATTTAATTATAACTGAATACTGATGTCAATTTTATCTTAAAAAGCATCAGTGAAAAGTTCAAATCTTAGATAAGGCCTCTCGCTTGCTCTGCTCAAGAGATGCCTTAATCTTCTGAATCATAGACTCATACTCGGCTTTCAATGCTGCACGTGACTTCTCAAAATGAGCTGAAATAATATCTTGAGTCATTTGGTAACTGCTCTTTGATGTTCTTCCTCTATTATCTTTTTCTTATCTAATAGGCCTTTAACCTTTTTCAAACGGACGAATTCCTCACGTTCTCGTTCCTCGAGTGTTGCTCGGATAAAGTATATAGCACTCTCATATTGAGGAATAATAACAAATTCTAGTGCATTTATGAGTTTCTGGGTGCGTTCAAGCTCCTTTGCCAAGCTGAATATAGCGTTTTCGTACTCTGCAGCTTTGCAGACTTTGGGAAGGATATTCTTGATTAATTTAGCTGCCTTGTCCACGGACGCATTTGTTTCTGTAAAACCATAAGAAAGACCTTGCCCACCTACTGTTGTTCTTACCTGAAGCGTTGGAATCTTTACATCGACAATCCTCCTAACATTTACATCTACTTCCATGACACTTGGGGTAGAGTCAGAAACTGATTCTAAAAGCGTAGTACCAAGCGACATATAAGAATCATAAACAGCAGTATAAATTTCTCCAAGTGGAGACCAGATATCACCTCTGGCTTTGTTAGCTTCTTCGATCATCTCATCGATTTTCTTTAATAATACCTCACGCTTGTCATCAAGAATTTTGTGGACCATCTTCCCTACTTGCATTGAGTGTCGAATCTTGATAAGCTCAATTTTTGTTGCAGTTACCCGACCCCCAAATGACATGTTCGCTATCTATTTCCCTTATAATATTGTCTTACGTTCTTTTCTTTGATCTTTGTTAGTTCGCCTTCAGGAAGAGTAGACAGTATGTCCCACGCTCTGCCTAATGTTTCTTCTAAGCTTCTATTTTCATCGTGACTTTGTTTTAAGTAATGGCTTTCGAAGAAATCGCCTGCATCCAGGTACTTTAAATCTACCCCTGTCAGGCCAGCTCTTCCAACTATCTCAGCAAGCGCTCTTACTTCCTGAGCTCTAGAATAAGCATCGTACAACTGGTTTCCAACCTCCATATGATCTGCTCTTGTCTTGCCTTCACCTACGCCGTCTTTCATCAGTCTAGATAGAGACATAAGTACGTTAACTGGCGGATAAACGCCCTTTCGGAAAAGATCTCGACCAAGTACTATTTGTCCTTCAGTAATATATCCTGTAAGATCTGGAATGGGATGAGTAATATCGTCAGCTGGCATTGACAAAATTGGTACCTGCGTCACACTTCCACTTTTACCTTTAATTCGCCCTGCCCGTTCATAGTTGTTTGCAAGATCTGTATAAAGATAACCAGGATAACCTTTTCTACCTGGAACTTCTTCTCTGGCTGCACTAATCTCCCTCAGAGCTTCTGCGTAATTTGTCATATCAGTCAAAATTGCCAATACATGCATACCCAAATCAAATGCCAAGTATTCTGCTACTGTTAATGTTACCCTCGGTGTAATAATTCTCTCTATCGCCGGGTCATCTGCAAGATTGAGGAACAAAACGCTTCGTCGAAGCGCGCCAGATTCCTCTAAACTTCGTTTAAAATACTGCGCTTCTGAATACTGTACTCCAATAGCTGCAAAGACCACGGCAAAATCCTCCTTGGTTCCTACTACCGCTGCTTGCCGTGCGATCTGGGCTGCCAGAATGTTATGTGGCATGCCAGAGCCGGAAAATATAGGTAGCTTTTGACCCCTTACCAAGGTTAACATTCCATCAATAACAGAAACGCCTGTTTGAATAAATGAGGTTGGGTATTCTCTTCTTTCTGGGTTCATAGGTTCCCCATTAACGTCAATAAATCTATCAGCGATTGGATCTGGTAATCCATCATTAGGTCGGCCAAGTCCATCGAATACCCTACCAAGCAGTTCTTGTGAAACTGGCATAGCCATCGTCTTACCAAGGAACTTTGCCTTGGTTCCAGTAATTGCAAGGCCCGTGGTACCCTCAAATATCTGAACTACCGCCTTCCCATTGCCTACTTCTAATACTTTGCCAAGCCTTCTTTCTCCCTCGGCTGTTTCAATTTCAACAAGTTCATCAAAAGATGCTCTTGTGATTCCATCAATGATCATCAGGGGACCTTTAATCTCGGCTACTCTTGTATATTCTAAACCAACCGACTCAGACAACTACTTTTACCTCCTCACGTGCAGTCACCTGGCGAAATTGTTCTGTCATCGTCTGCTCTAAATTGTCCAGCCTTCCCACTTGTTCGTCAGAAATTTCAAACTTTGCTTTAAGCAGTGATGTGATGATTGGCATAGCTCTTATATCTGCAAGCTGCGCACCTTCTTTAAGCGCCCTTTGTGCCTCCTTATGGAATTTCACCATTAGCCTAACTAATTTCAACTGTTTTTCCGGACTACAGTACGTATCTACCTTGTCAAATGAGTTTTGTTGCAGTATTCCGATCTTGATCATTCTTGCCACTTCTAAAATTAACTTCTCCTCGTCAGGCAAGGCTTCAGGACCTAATAGTCGCACTATTTCTTTTAACGTATCTTCCCTTTGAAGAATGTGGTAAGATTGAGCTCTCAAATCGTACCATTCCTCACTAATATTTTGCTTCCACCATTTTGCAACGTCTTCAAGATATCCTGAATATGATTGCATCCAGTTAATTGAAGGATAATGCCTAGAATAGGCTAGTCTTGTATCTAAGGCCCAGAAAGTCTTGATAAATCGGATTGTATGTGTTGTTACTGGCTCTGTAAAGTCGGCTCCAGACGGAGATACGGCACCGACTAGTGTGACTGAACCAGTCCTCTCCGGCGAACCCAATGCCCTGACGCGTCCAGCCCTTTCGTAAAATTCGGCCAATCTTGATGCCAGGTAGGAGGGATATCCTTCTTCTGCAGGCATTTCTTCAAGGCGCCCAGACATCTCTCTCAATGCCTCTGCCCATCTACTGGTCGAATCTGCCACAAGAACTACGTCAAATCCCATATCCCTGTAGTATTCCGCAATTGTAACCCCTGTATAGATGGAAGCTTCTCTAGCAGCTACTGGCATGTTGCTGGTGTTTGCTACTAGCACAGTCCTTTCCATAAGTGGCCGTCCAGATCTAGGGTCAATCAGGTGTGGAAACTCTACCAAGACCTCAGTCATTTCATTACCACGTTCGCCACATCCGATGTATACGACTACCTTAGAGTCAGCCCATTTTGCAATCTGATGTAATGTAACTGTCTTACCTGTTCCGAATCCTCCGGGAATAGCACCAGTTCCTCCTTTTGCAATCGGAAAATAGGTATCAATTACACGCTGACCTGTGATCAGAGGAACTGAGGGGTCATATCTTTCAGTGTATGGACGTGGCCTTCTAACAGGCCATCTGTGATACATTTTTAGCTCAGTCCTTTTTCCGTCTTTTTCTACAGTTGCTATTACTTGCTCTAAGTCATATTCCCCTTCTCCTACGATATCTGTAATCTTGCCACCATGATGATCTGGTGGAACCATAATACTGTGTGTAAGCAAAGGAGTTTCCTCTACGGTACCTAGAATCGATCCTGCGACAATATCATTCCCCTTCTTCACTTGTGTGATAAACTTGTATTTCTTATTCATGTCCACTGCGGTTGTTGCAATTCCTCTGCCAATGAAATCTCCTGATTTCTGCGCAATCTCTGCAAGTGGTCTTTGGATTCCATCGTAAATCTTGCCAATAATTCCTGGACCCATCAAAACAGAAAGTGGTCTACCCGTACCAACTACTGGTTCACCTGGCCTTAAGCCAGAAGTAGACTCATAAACTTGGACAAATGCAACGTCTCCTGTTAATCTAATGACTTCACCAATCAATTTTGATTCTCCGACCTCAACGGTTTCGTACATTTTTGTAGAAGACATTCCATCAGCTTTTACGGCAGGGCCGCTGACCCAAACAATCTTTCCTTTATCAACCATTGTCCTATTTTTCGCCTCTTAGAATTTGGACAATATTCTTCCTTATTAAAGGTTTGAGCCTTTCAATACGTGAATCCAAAGTACTATCGTATGTCATTGATCGATCCTTCGAACTTGCCCTTATTCCGCCAAGAGCTTCAATTGGATTTTCTGATAGCGTTATTTTAACTCTGGCACCTTTCGCTTTGAGCTCTTCTATTGCCTTTTTTACTAGCTTGTAATCGGTTTTATTGCATTCTACTATAATCTCATCAGAATTAATTGCTGATATGCTATCTTCTAGCATTTTATAAATGAGATTCCGGTACTTTTCATCTTGTTTTAAAGTTAATAGCTTTGACATGGCCTTTTCAAAAGCATCGTTCACTGCAGTCTCAAGCAATAGAAGTTGCTTATTTCTTGTAGATAGCCTGCTAGAACCAACGATTTGTCTTTTGAGGTTTTCTGCTTGTTTTTTTGCAGCATCCAAAATTTGATTATATTCTGCATGTAACGTTGTTCTTGACGATTCAAGATTGGCCAATGACTCGTGATATGCAGATTCAATTTGAGCAATTAATTCAGCTTCTTTTTGTGTTAAGACTTTACTTACAGTTTGTTCTAGTGGTGAAATTGAGCTCATATGGAATGTTCTTGAGAGACGAGATTTTAATCTTTTGCTACTTTAGATCAAAATCACTCAGACTTGGAGCTATTATGATATAATATATATTAAAAGCTCAGGCTTTTAGTTTGCATATTAATTTTCTCGACTAAATCTTTTGAGTTATTTTCCCTGTCTTCTTTTTTTAACTTATAGTTTATATCCTTTATCAGGGCCTTTATTTGCATAAACTGTTTGCCCTGCCAATAAATTTTATTACAATCTGAACAGTTGAGAAAGTATTTATGCATTTTTAGAATACGAGGGGGTACCTGCTTTGTGATGTCTGAAGTAGCTTTCTCAACCAACAATCCGTTACAAGCTGAACATCTTGAGTTCATACTTTCACAGTCAATATATTTAATACTATATTTACATAAAATTTTGACAATGCTATCTATGTCGTTGGAACATTCTAGTAAAACGCCGCTCGCACCTACTTTTACAATCCTTCTGAATAGCTCCTTATCACAGGTCAGTATAACTCTGTTCTGGGTTATTCCAACTCTTAACACAACTTCATCTTTTACATCAGATAGGTATATGGTATCATAACCAAAAACACGTAGTTTGCGTGCAAGGCTCCCAAGCATTGCATCAGCAAGAAAAGTAGGTGTGTAATTAGTGAATTGTCTCCCCCCTGCACTCCTCGCATGAAAAGGTGCCCTCATTGTATTGTAAGAGATCAGACCATTCCCCACAATCGTCGCAGTATCCAGAAATGTTTCCAGCAGAGCGTCCTATCTCCCCTCGAACAATAGCTGCTTTTTCTGAAATGACATCGACTAAATCTGGAGTAACTGAAATAACGTCAGAAGCAGATATAATCCCAACCACTTTGTTCTTGTTAGTTACACCTAGCCGCTTAATTTTATGTCTCCGTAACATACGAGCAGCCTCTGTTACACCTTCTCCTCCTTCGATGGTAAACAAGGTCTGCATGATATCAGAAGCTTTAAGCATGCTTGGTTTAACATCATTAACTACAGCGTTTGAAACGATATCCCAATCAGTAACAATCCCTAATGGGTTTTCATTTTCCATTATTATGATACTGCCCACCTGTTCTTGTTTCATCTTTGAAGCTATGTCTTTAATGCTATCGTGAGGAGAAGCAGAAACAACAGGACTATTCATAATATCGCTCACTAGTACCCTTGTGGTCATATTAGCGTCGCTGTGTTCCCGAACCGGTTTTTTTACCACATTATTGAATTAAAATCCTGGCTTTTATTACTTTGCTAATCCTGTAAAGCAGCCACACTAGGTCCTATTTGCATGTCCGAAGTCGAGTTATTTTGACTTGATACCTTATTTTCACCGTTTGCTATTAAGGAAATCTTTGATTGGCCTGAAGGCATTAGACGAAGGAAATCCTCAAGCATTATTGTCTTAACAAAATCTACTAGATCTTCATTATTCGAACTAGTTCCCAATATTCTCACAAATTCGCTCTTAATTTTCTTTGCCACGTTCAATGGCTGCAATCCTCCTGGTAATAAAATTGCATAAATTATTGCGCTCTTCTTTACAGCATCAGCAGGTCCGCAAACCACGGTGTATCGATTCTCTAATCGAGCAACTCCTATCGCCATTCTTAATTCCAGCCCTTTCATGTAATTACGCTTGCCCTCAATGACGAATGAACCTTTGGGAACGTATTGCCCAGGAGGTGCACCTTTTTTTATTTGATCTGGCGTCACCCAGTACGCATCAGCACTCGAGATGCCATCCTTCCATGCCCTACTGAATGAAACTGTCGCTACAGCCACTTGCTGCAGACTAAGTCCTGTCTCTTCTAGATTACCAGTATTTTTAATTATAAAGAATGGCGAACCATGTACCTCCGCATGAATTACTATGTCATTTTCTGTTAAATGTTTGCGAATGATTGCAGAGTTAGAGGAGGCATCTCTGCCGCCTATAGCTAATAAACCGTCTGTAGTTATGAACCAACGATAACGTTCGTACCATTCTTTGGAGGTCTGTTGTTTGATAATAATCTTTTTCCGGACCGATATCGTTTGATTTCGTAATTCTTGAATTTGCGCTTCCAATCTTGCTCTGGACTGTTCGATTGCAATATTTCCTCGCTCCATTTCCTTTGCTCTGGTAAATAGAGCTGAGGATAATTTAGGCAGATTGGACTCTATAAGAATAAGTTCTTCTAGTATTTCTAAATATTTTAGTCCTTTTTCTAAGATGATATTTGCAGAGTTTTCAGCAAGCAATTTATTGACAGAGGATTCAGTAATAGACTGAACACCCTGGTATGAGAGTTGCATTAACTTATGGGCAACATTTCTAATGAGGTTAGCCTTTGAAAGAACTAACTCCTTTGCCTTAATCTGCTCTGCGATATCATGTTGTAATGCTGTAATGCGTTCATCAATTTCTATAGTTCTAATGTTGCGTCCTAAATCCATCAGATCATTGCTTAAAACTTCATCTACTGCATCCATATATGAAGGAGTTTTTTTTACGTTTAATTTAGAAAGATGTGCAGTTTTGATAGGTATTGCATCAATGGCCCTTTCATTCTCGCCCAAAATCACATATGGTTGATGGCTTTTTTCACTGACAATATCTGAAATTATTTCCTTTATAATCACATATAGCCTCTCCATGTCTTCTTCAGATAATTGTCCAACTGTCAGCGAAGATATTCCAGCCCTTATTGCTATTTCTTCCACATATTTTTTTGGGATTGAAATTTTTCGTCCTATCCACTTGACTACATCAAGGCTATCTGACTGCTTATCTTCTCTCATGACTCGAAGTTGTTCGAGGGTAATATCATATACGTCAATTCCTCGAGGAGGTGGCGGAGCATATCTAAACCCAATTTTTAACATTCTATGTCTCACTTCAATTGGCTTTAAAATACCCATGATTTGCATATTGCCATCACACAATACAATATTACCATCTCCAAAAAACTCAACAACCATGTACCTTACCTTCTCGTCTAAGTGCCTAAACTTAACGGTGATAATTCGTTCACTTCCAAGCTGTTCTATTGATTCTATCTTTGCCCTTTCGAGTTCAGCTTTAAGAATATTGATCATCTTGTTTTCTTCAAATGATTCAAATTTTAGTCTAGTAATCCAAATGCCTTTGGTTGAAACCATTAGCATAATATCTTGGTCTTTGGGATGATGCATTTTAAAAAGAAAAGACGGCTTTGTAACAGCATTAATACTACTTACATAATAGGCAGGATTAATTTTAGAATTAATCTCGTTTACAAGGTAACGCAGTTCGATTCCAGATAATTCCATAGCAAGTCGTCGGCTTACACAAATATTAATCAAAACGTAGTCCGAGTCAATTCTTGACCGTAAGAAATTAAACCAGGTACTATAATGACAAAAGTAATTAATTGGAGTACCTGGATAGAGTTTTTTATATTAGAGCGATTTTAGGATTAATCGCGGGGGTAATAACAGGGTTCGTAATTGCTCCAGGCACTAGCCAGGGCAACGCTGCAGCAACCGCGCTTTTGATTGGAATAATATTTTATGTCATTTCCTATGAAGTTGCAAAGAGGCTTGCAAAGAACATGCCCAACGTTCAAAGACGTAAGCTTGTCACAAATGGTATTTTTCCATTTATCTTTCTTTTACTAATGTTTATGATTATAGTATATACGGGGCTACATGAAACTATAGCACGTTAAAATAGCGGATTTTCGATACAAGATTTAATACGTTGCCTTGGAATTATCGAACGCCTGGAATTCCGGATGAATTATTTGAAAGAGCACAAGACATTCCCATCACAAAAGAAGAAGTGAGAGCTCTCGTCATGAGTAAACTACGATTAAAAGAGGATTTTTCGGTCATAGACGTTGGTTGTGGAAGCGGAAGTATCACTGTGGAGCTCTGCTTGCAAATGCCAAGTGGCAAAGTTTATGCGATTGACATTGATGAAAAGGCTACGGAATTAACGAGGCAGAATCTTAAAAAGTTTGGTGTAGAGGCCGAAATAATCTTGGCTAAAGCGCAGGATATTTTACCTTCCCTCCCTAAAGTCGATGCTGTAATAGTTGGAGGTACATGGGGCGACACCAAGGGTGTTATCGAGGCCAGTATAGCACGTTTAAAAGGAGGAGGCAGAATACTAATTGATACCATTCTCATCGAGACGATATTTGCTGCCATAGCTACAATCAACGAATCAAATCTAATCGATGTAGACATCACACAAGTGACTATCGCAAAGGGCAGAAAAGTCACGACGGGTACAATGATGACAGCGAGAAATCCTATCATCATGATATCAGCCACTAAACCTAGCTGACTAATTGAATTGAGGCATCAATGTAAATAAGAATAGGCTGCTAGTATCTTCAAAGTTTTTTGAACCCACGTAGCAGTGTAGCTATAGAGAATTAAGGTTAAACCATATTTAGTCTTAGACAATGAAAATAAAAATTGGCTACATTTTTATCTAAAGAGTCTTTAAGGGAAAGCACCAATATGAAACTTTTCTGTGTTGGCTGTGGACCCGGTGACCCTGAACTGCTAACCATTAAGGCTATAAACCTAATCAGGAATGCAGAGATAATTTTTGCGCCTACTGCAAGGGAGGCTAGACCAAGCATAGCCCTTTCCGTTGTGGAAAAATATCTAAGCAGCTCAACTAGGACAGTCAGTTTAGTATTTCCAATGATAAAGGATAGAGAATTGCTAAGGGATTATTGGAAGAGAAATACTGATGAAATTGCTATCGCAGTCAGGTCAGGAAAGAGAGTACTGTATTTAACAGTAGGTGACCCGTCATTATACAGCACGTGGATATATGTCCATAGGGAGTTGGATAAGAATTACAGAGATATTGACGTGGAAATTGTGCCGGGCATCGTATCAATATTTGCATTTGCAGCACAAGCCAAGATGAGCCTTGCTGAAGGCGACGAAAGTGTGGCGATTGTTCCGGCATGCTATGATTTAGAGAAAGTCAAACAGACTGCAAAATCGTGCGATACCGCTATCTTTCTCAAGGACGGGAGATATTTTGACAATGTAATTGATATGCTAGGTGAAGCAGGATTTGAAGATGATTCAATGATTGCAATTGCACAGGACGTATCTTCAAATGGAGAAATAATGAAAATAAGCAAACTTAGAGCTTTGCAAGGAAGTAAAGGACCAACCAGTAAATATTTTTCCATTATGGTAGCAAGGAAGAAAAGTGCTACGAGATAATACAGTATACTTTGTTGGCTCTGGCCCTGGCGACCCTGATCTTATTACGCTGAAGGCCAAAAAATTGATAGAATCAGCAGATGTCATAGTATACTCTGGTTCACTCTTGAATCCAAAGATATTGGAATATGCAAAGAAAACTTCTCAGTTTTATGATGCTGCTCTGCTAGAAAGGGAACAAATCCATGAGCTATTAAGAGATACCACAACGATGGGAAAACTTGCTATTAGGTTGCATGATGGCGATCCGGGACTTTTTAGCACCATCAGGGAACAAATCGACATGTTACAAAAAGACGGGCTTTTATGCAAAGTCGTTCCTGGAGTTACCGCGGTTTTGGGTGCAGCTGCTGAGATGAATGTGGAATTAACCATACCCGGTACTACTCAAACTATAATAATAACACGCGCAGAATTTAGAACGCCGGTACCAGAGAGAGAAAAGGTATCTGAGCTAGCAAAACATGGCGTTACAATGGCATTCTATCTTAGCGTTCATTTAATAGAAAACATCGTGGATGAGCTCTTGAAGGGCGGAGTTTATACCCTAGATACGCCTGCAGCAACAGTTTATAGAGCAACTTGGGAAGACCAAAGGATAATCAACGGAACGCTAGGTAATATTGCAAGAAAAACTAAAGAATATAAAATAATTAAAACAGCGTTAGTAATTGTGGGCGATGCAATCGCTCCAAAAAAATATGAATTTTCTAGAGTCTACGATCCTAGATTTACACACGGATACAGACAAGCAGCAAAACAGAATCGACACTCCGCCAAAAACACATCTGACTAAAGCAGGCTTAGGGCATTTAACTGGAATGAAAGTAACTTCTTATGCTTCCTCCATGGTATCAAAATAAAGTGTAAAGATTGAAATTCACATTGAACGCGTTGTCTGCATTTATGACTCTAAAGATCCAACGGTAAGGCAAGGCATAACTTCCACTGCGTCAGAATCTGTCCTATAATTAGCCAGTAATCCTAAGTTGATCATTTTGTTCTTTGTCGAGTGAACGAAATCACTCTGCTTCTAATTTTTAATTTTGATTTTGGTCATAACCTTGAAGACACGAGACAAGACTAAATCCTCAATTATTCATCCACAATAATCAATCACAGGCTACGTAGTAGTCTAGGCAACCTCCAATTCACTGCAAAGATATTCTAAATAGTTCCTTCTGGCCAACAGTAGCCCAGGCGCCCATTCCGCTTGCTCCATCTTCTAGGTCATCGGTAACCTCGCTAATGACTATATCTTTAGAATTCGTAGGTGGCCAGATCATCGCCACATACTCGCCTATGTTGCCCGCATGGTCTAGGCTCGCCATCTGCATCTTCTCTGTTTTGAATCCCTTCGACGTAAGCTTGTACTTAACCTGGTCGATAAGGTGTCTTTGTCCATGAACAATAAGATAGATAGTTTTATTGCTGTCTATTGATGATGATGATGATGATGATGCCGACGCCATATTTTTTCAGTATTTAATTATGAATAGAGTGTATAAATGTCTTGATATACTTAGGATTATGCAAGTTATTCGATGACGATCATTGGAGACTCCTATATGAGAATGATTCTCCCTGAGGATATTTCAAATCGTATTGAAGAATTCGTAGGTGGTAAACAAAATTTTCCTTTTATCGAAAGAGATGAATTAGTATGCCTCTTCTACATCTATGGAAAGAACTGCAAAGTAAAAACAGCTGAGGAACAAGAAGAGGTTATCGATCTATCTAATCGTACGGTAGCCAAAATAGTCAGTGAAATTGAAAATTACAAGAATAGTAGTAGAAGAAAAATGGATTCCGATTTCACTCGCAGCAGGTACATTAATAGAGGTTTGCAAATATCGGTTCAAAACAAAGCAAATACGACCAGAGATCATATACTGAATGATCCCAATATTGTTTCTGATTGTTTTGCTCAGCATGTAACGTACTATAATCAAGAATTCTTTTTTCAAGTCTACGGCCCATTTGCTGAAAAAGAGTTAATAGCGGACATTAGGGAGATTCTCCTCGGAAGAATGGTTATGGTGGGCTTTAATCGAAGCAACGAGAACCGATTGCCGTTCCAGCATGCTCTCGTTCCATTATATATGTGGTTAAGGGATAATAGAAATGCCTATGGCGGTTCACAGTCAAGGCCGTAAATTTATTGCCAAATCTTGTATCAGTGTAGCGTATGCATTTCATGTATTAAATACTAGTATCATTATGTACCTAAAATCACCGAGAATATTATTTTACAGGTTTCGGATATACATTAATCCAATGAAATCTTTATATAAAATACTTCCATTAGAACCACTAATGAATACGAGTAGTAAAATTGTGATAGGCGTGGTAGCAGCATTGGCATTGGTATTGACACTAGGAATAGTTGCTTCTGCCAGCTTTGTCGCTCCAGTTTCGGCACAAGGAAATATGACTGCAGGCGGAAATATGACTGCAGGCGGCAATATGACAGGCGGCGGTATGACCGGCGGCAATACGACAAAGTAAGGTACTGACACGCCCGCGTAAAAAGTAATTGCAAAGTGTCAGCCTTCCATACATTTCTTTTTTTTTAATTAAACTTTAGTCACGGCCTAAAGTAAATTAATTAGCTAATGAAACAAAAGAAGCTAAGAATTAACTGCCTCACACATAAGGCATAACATGTGAAGACTTCAAAAAGTCAATGGTTTGAATCACAAACATCCAATTTCCAGTTTCCTTTATAGATCATGTCGACTTATGCAACTTTTATCATAATTCTCTAAATGGGTCGTGAAACTTCTGCGTAATGGGTTTAACCTTCTAATATAAAATTTCGTGATCAATTCTGCGGCCCGAAAATGAGCATCAGTTTACAATATGTCGGAATATATTATAAGTACAGATAGTGTATTTTCAGATTATTTTAAAATCAATATCCTATCCAATTAACATCGATTCCATCATAAATGCAATGGTTAAATCATATCATACATATTAAGAAAAGTAACTTTGTTAAATGTGAGTCCACTTGCATTGATGTTGTGGATCCTTAGACGGAATGAACAGGATGTGGTTGATTTCTATAATTTTATGACGCCATTCGTATTTCGCGCTACACATAGCAATATGCTCAATTTCGGATATTGGAATGATAATACTGACAATCCATCGCAGGCACAATATGCGTTATGCTCCTTGATTGGAGAATTTGCAAGACTAGAGTCTGCAAAAAAGGTACTTGATGTTGGCAGCGGATTTTCTGGACCGGCCCTACATTGGAAATCAACTTATGATCTACTAG
>DATDLD010000221.1:0-3960 GCA_036519475.1 Candidatus Nitrosopolaris sp.
CATCTTTGTAAGAATTTTTTCACGTCCATCATCTACTATAACTTCACATAGATTGCTTTCGTAAGCGGGTAGACTTGTAGCTACGTTTGCAATCGTAGATATATCGCGGCTATTAATCTTACTTCTCACTTTCTTTGATCTATCAATAATCTCAGCTCCAAAGCCAATCTCTGCCGCATTGAGAAAAACCTTTGTTATTGTTTTTGAATGAGGACGCAGGATTGCGGGCTCGATATTATTATCTTGAGGACGATCCTGACCATTACTGGATGTTACCTTACCACTCTTTAGATTTTGTTCTTCTTTGAAGAAAAAACCATTTGCAACCTCATTTATAATTCCATCCCCGCCTATTGCAACAACTTTTCTGAATCCTTTCTTTAACAATTCCCTTGTAAGTGTCGTTCCATCACCTGGCCCTTTAGTAAATACAACTTCAAGAGGAGTTTCACCAAAATCTTCTTTTATCTTCTTAAAAAGGACCTTCCAACCTTTGCCAGTCAACCCACTAGAGGAGCTGGGATTTACAACCAAGAGGATGTCAGGACTTGTGTTTGAAATCTTCTCCTTATGTGCTACTTCCTGTTTCATGCCACAAGCTGACATGTCGCTTCTCCTCATTCTTCTTTTCACTGAGAAAGTCTGACCAATAATAACCTGTTGCTTCTGCTTTTCTTTTTCCTCGTTCTTCCAACATTTAGTTATTAATTACATTATTGTTAAAGGGTACAAAACTGATTACGTGCAGATATGAGTCTTGAGCAACCCCTCAAATTAGCAATAAATCAATCGAAAAAGCGATAGGAGAAAACCTTTGGTAGAAACAGGGGTGGTTACAGCAAAAGACGGGTGTGTTCGCAAAAATCTTATAACTTCTCCTATACTTTATTTTCAATGCATTAACTTCTTGTATTCAAAATGGCCCAGGTTATCCAATTTTGGTATTTTAAATGTTAGCCGCTCCTGAGCTCTGAAATTACTAGTCGCCAAATGAAGCAAATTAGAGATCGCGATCATCTAATTTAATCACAACTGCTCCATATTTCTTATTTAAAAATCAAAAGACGAGAGTAGACTGTATGGTATATTGAGGTAAACATCAGATCCATCATAACGGTCTACTTTAGATTTCGGTACCATATATTCATGCAACTTTGGTCCGTGTGCAATTATGATGATATTGTCTTTATATTCTGCTACTACGTTTCCACATAATGTTTGATCGCTTGTTTTGACTATTTTCATTGCCTGAGCTATCTCATTCCAATCAAATGCAGACATATAGCGTGTTTATACTCGTTATTGTGAGTCAAGTGTTAAAAATAGCAGTAGCAATAAAATTGAAATTCTGCGTCTAATTATTTTGACCTGTAAATGGAAGGCATAATTAGTACGAAGTACAGAATTGTTACGGAATTATTATATATAGCAAATGTGTAGTAGTTTCTAACGTGGATCCTGGCATTCTTCTATTGGAAATAGCTTCTGGCCTTAAAGATTCTCTGATAGCTGCAGGATTCACTATAGAATCTATTCTTAGTTTAGGTCCTTCTGAGCTAGCTGCGGCATTAGGAATAGAACCGTATGTTGCAAAGATTATTTATGAGGAAGCCAAAAAAATTGCTAGCCAGAATAAATTCCTGGAAGACACAACTTCTACTACAGTATAAAATTATATTGATTGTTGTATGTCTTAAACGATAATCGGAAAGCGGAATTACCTTGATTTTAAACCAAGATATGAAAAGACACAGAATAATCTAACAAATGTACAGAAGTGCAGGATCTTACTTTATTCTGCAGGCATCATTATAATATCCAGTTGAGGTGATTGTAGATCACCACATAGTTTTCAAATTCATTATTATAATGTAAAATTGTATTTTCCTTTTTTTGCATATACTTAATAAGGGCATTGACTGAAAACACGATGATTGAAAAGAAGATACCTACAAAGCGGTAGTAGATGTGAATGCGTGTGCCACAAGAGACCAAACACAGATTATTGTGGATATTGCGCTGGATCTCATACAAGACTTGGTAGAAGATAAGCCTCCAACAAGCATTATATGCTATAACTTCATGTAGAAGATTTACCTGAATTTATCGAAATAGATTCGTTCATGTAGCTATCTTATGATGATCACAAATTTTCCTAACAATTGATCATAAACAACGAAAAATGAAAAATAAGAAATTTAAGCCTTCCTTTAGAATTACAGATAGGACGAATGAGCATGGCGCTAAATATCTATAGACAGCTTTAATTATCTTCAAGCTGCGCCTAGGTAAGATTAAAGCTATTGGAGAATATTCAATTAAAATAAGTCAGGATCCATTTCAATCTGTCTATCACGATCTACGTAAAAGGATTACTAAGGCCCATTTATGCATTTAATAAGCACAAATATTAAGTGAAAAAGGGGAAAGTAAATTACTAATTAATCAAGGCGTCAACTATAGCAATACGGTTATCTTCTACTACTCTTACTATCTCATACCACTCTATATAATTCACGTTTGGCATAGATTTGATATCTTCGAGTAGATTGTGCAATTCAGTTGAATTTTTGTAATATACGTCAGCAGAGAGGTTTACTTGTGGGTTGCCTACTACTAATGTAGTGCTCATAACATTCTTATTATGTTTTTGAATAATTTTTCCTGCTATATCTTCGCTGCCTCCCTTTCCTACTCCAATTAATAGATTAGCAGTTCTCACCCCAAGGCCTTGTATATCTATTTTATAATCCTTCTTTATTACTGAACGCTCAAGTTTCATTCTTCTTCTCTGAACGGTCGATAGAGGGATTTTATATTTGCTAGAAATTTCAGCACTTTTAAAATCTGCGTCTCTTACCAATTCTTTGATTATACTCTTATCAAGAGAATCAAAAGAGGACAATATAATATTAGTAAGATTGTTGTTTTTAATGTTGCTATATGAGGTATTGCCCAGTTTTCTTGGTCGTTTTGGCATTGTGTATCACAATGTTGCAACATAGTAATATAAATATTAGCTTTGTGACGTAATAATGACCGAAATAACCAAGTTTACAAGAACTTTAATAAATAAAAAAACTATTCATATTACATCCTTGTGCCATATTGTACATTACATCTTCACGGAAATTGCAGAGAAGAAACAGAAAGTACTGGCGCATCGATTAGCTTGAAGATGATGATCATTGCTATACTTCTTGATTCTGTATACATGAATGTAATTAGAATATTGGGCGGTACGCAGTTTAATAAATAAGATAACTTACACTTTGATGTCCATAATAGTACGAAATTCTACCTTTCACAGTGTACACACTGTGAAGCTTTGGTTATTGTCATGAAAGTTTTCTCCTTATGTTAGTAATGCTAGAAGTTAAAAGATGCAAGGCCTTAATTAATTAAAAAATAGGAATTCAGCTTCTCTTTTATAGTACAGCTTCATATATGATTTCATGTCGCCCAAAGATTATAAAGATACAAAAAAACCTAATCCTACCACTACCGCCTCAACAAATACCAAGGTTTCTATAAGGGAAATGACACCCGAACAAACCGCAGAAACTATAAAAAAAATTGCAAGAAATATTCGTGATGCATCAGCTAGGATGAGAGAGACAGTGAAAACCCTTCGTCAAAGCGGGGCAATTGATGAACTTACACAAGCAGTTCACGAAGCGACGATTGCAGCACGGGATACTACTAGAGAAATAAGTGATACTGCTAAGGATTTGAAAGAACGCGGTGTAATTAAAGATACAGCAAGCGCCGTAGAAGAAACAACAATTGCAGCACGCGAAACAGCGCAAGTATTAAAGGAATCCGCTCGGGAGACAGCAGAAAGTGCTCCTGTGACGGCAGACACAGTAAAAGAAGCAGCAAGTAAAATAAAGTCACGTACAAAAGGTACGCCTACTGCCGCTTAGACTTTTTAAAATTTCTAATATTTTTTATTTCATT
>DATDLD010000222.1:0-2444 GCA_036519475.1 Candidatus Nitrosopolaris sp.
CAATCTGTTTCTTGAGTAAATAATAGCGTCTGACAACATATCGCAAAAGATCAATTATCCATTATGCGAAGTATTTGATTGCATCATTGTATCCATTGTATCCATCTTGTATTTGCCTTAACATGTAGGTAGAATAGTCAAGCATCTTATTCGAGACGTCCAATTCAACATTTATTATTCTCTATTCCAATCCCATTTACACCGCTAAAAGGATTTACTCCAAACCCAGACGTAAATTTAGTTAGTATTGTAATTGTGATTGTTAACAAGATGGAGAAGGTTGATATGATGGGGGAAAATCGCCCAAGACTATGTAAAATATGAACCTAGGGACCAATTGCTTATGTTATGACGAGAACATTCTCTTTCATCATTTATGGTTGATATAAAAAGGAAAGTAAGAAGCCTTAATGATATTATCAATGTTTCTGATAAGCTGAAATTATAACGACTGTGAAAAATGTACAGCATCAACAAAAGATGATGATTCTAGAATTAATGGAACACAAAGCGAAAAAGAAGTCAATGTTTAGAATATAAGAGGTAGAGAGAGACTGATCTGATTAATTGGATATCGAATGGTTAGTGAACTGTTAAATGTGGCATATTTAACTACATTTCTTCTAAGAACTGAATATGCAATAAACTTAATGCGACCGAGGCTGAAATAGCAGATGAGAGCTTTTGATAGGTTCTTCTGAATTCAATGAAATTTTAATAGCCCAATTAAATCAACTCAGACTAACCTGTGAACCATCGATTAAGATCTCTAAACATCTCATCAGATGATAATAATATACATTCTTCTACCTTACCCTCCTCTTGTGGATAGTTGGAATCGATAATCAATCGTTCTAGAGCAGCAGTTCTTTCTTTAATGCTGGCCAGAATAGTATATACTATAAATTGGTTTAACATTGCCTCTATCTTTTACTTTATAGCTTTAGATTTCAAACAGGACATATCTATGTTAGGAATAATTACCGCCAGTTTTCTCATAGGTGTAGGTCTGTTTCAGGTACCAGCGGGAATTCTTGCCGCAAAACATGGTTCAAGAAAGATCGCGATCTTTGGAATCTTGATTGCATCATCCGCAGCACTAGTTTCCGGATTGTCCGGTGACATATTGCATATGGCAATATTGAGATTTCTAGTTGGTATAGGAATGGCTTGTTTCTTTGGACCTAGTGTTATATTAATTTCTAGATATTTAGAAAAAGGATCTGAAGGATTAGGAATAGGATTACTAAATTCCGCACATGCTATAGGTGGTATTGTGGGCCTTTTTGGATGGGTGATATTAGTGCAAGCCGTGGGCTGGAGATTTAGCATAGCCTTGAGCGGAGGATTAGGGCTAATTACTGTTTTAATGTTAATGATTGCATTGCAAACAGAGGATGAAAAAACTCGTACAGGTTTTAGAATCAAGATGCCTGATATACTCAAGATTTTATTTAACAAATCGCTCGTTATACTTGGAATTACATTACTTGGATTTCAAGCGGCGTCCAGTCTAGTCTTGACATTTATCGTGTTTTATCTTGCAGGCAATTTGAAGATAGATCCTGTAGTGGCTGGTTTTATAGGGAGTCTAAGTCTGATAATTGCCCTTATTTCTTCTCCTCTATTTGGAAGGATCTATGATACAATTGGACATGCCAAGAAGCTGTTATTCATGTCAGGTATTGCTGCTGCAACTAGTATGATTGGGATTGCTATTGCTTCGTTATATATAATCATCCCCTCAATTATTATAGCAGGATTTTTCTTATCATCTGGTTTTGTAATAGTCTATGCTAAAGCAAAACAAATTAACAACCTTCAGTCTGAGTATCAACCTCTTGCTGTAAGTTTTGTGAATGGTATTTCATTGTTTGGTGCTTTCTGGATTCCAATTCTTTTTTCATTTGTTGTGAATCGATTGGGATATTCTGTAGCCTGGGTATTAGGAGGGATAGTTGTGATTCTGTTAATACTCCCAGTACTCAAACTAAAATGAATAGTAACAAATCGTAATGCCCGTTCTAGAAATCAAGAATGGCTTTATCAACTTCTTCCGTATTCCACATCCCGAAAGATACGTACGGATTTTGAAGTTCGTGAGCTAATATGGGTTCCATTAGAGCCATTATCAAATTACTCATATTTTCGAGTTTTACCGATAATGAAATTAACCGGCGACGTTATGACAAATCTAGCATTAGCATTAGGATTTGACTTTGGCTTTCACGAAGTCCTTGTGGCGCTGAAAAAGAGAAGGAGAGATCAAGATGTTAGGTTCCCAATATCTGTCATATTCTTGACTATACCTGTTGCATTGTCAGCCTTTCCTGAATCTAGTTGAAGAGCAGTAATTGGCGTTTGACAGCTCAAATGATTTGACCATTTTTGTATTGCCGGAACAAAACTATCGAATTTGGCTGTTCACTACTGATGAGAAGATA
>DATDLD010000223.1:0-4174 GCA_036519475.1 Candidatus Nitrosopolaris sp.
ACATTGATACCTAAGTCAGTCAAACCTTTTCGTCCAAAATTAAGCTGACTTCTTATAATATCTATAATATTGAAATGAGTTTTGGCGTTGAAGCCATATTGAACTGCTGCCATCCTCTCCTCCCTTAATGTAGAAAGTACCCTCAGTTCCGTTTCTTCATGAATGGCTCTGCTCAAATAACCAATAAAGAACTCAGCCATTGCCATTAAGCTTTTTGGAGTGGGCTGAACAGACATAATTCTAGTCTCTACACGATAAGAATCAGTACCGATACGAATTCGTGCATCATCATGTCTTTCTTTCTCTAATGTGAAATAATCTTTCGTCGTATTTTGTTCGCGCGACGTAATATAGTCTATATAATTTTCAACCCCGTCAAGGTATCTTGGGATCGCAGGGAATCCTGAATTCTGTTGTTCTGATTGATCGTACAGGTGAATTCTTGGTTCATGCAATGAATATATTCTTCCAGCAAAGAGTCGGCTGTTAGCCCCAAGTACAATTGCAGAGGGCAATATATTCAAAATATGGTTGAACATGACTGCAGTATTCTTAGGATTTTTTCCTTGCAGATGGAGATGAAATCCTTGAATCGCTGTCGCGACATAAGCTGCTCTGAATTTGTTACCGTCAATTTCAACATCTGGAAGATTGTTCTGCCACGATGCCATCTTATTATATCTTGGTTTGTCAGTTATTGTACCTTCTTTCATGATTTCAGGTGATGGATTGGCACCAAGAAAGACTGGAATGACTTCCTTCTCCTTATACACTTTTTTTATGAATTTATTCAGATTTTCCATGAAATTTTCGAATACAATATTGAGATATTCGAGGTTGTCCATCCCTACTGGAGATGTCTTATATTCAAATTGACAGCTGCCATACTCATAGTCAATTTCATAGATATTTCCCTCAAGTTCTTTTATTAATGGCTCTGCGTTAACTGGGGCTCCCTTTTTGTCAAGTAAACATGCTTCAATCTCTACTCCAACCCTGAAGGTTTCATCGATTCTATCTGTATCGTGATGAACCCGGTCTCTTAATTCTTGTACCTGTATTTCTCTAGAACGATCCAATTAAGCTATATCGTGTTTGTTGAGATTTAAGCTAAGTGGTAATAAAACAAAATAAATGAGAGGTTACCAATTACAGTATTTTACCATGATTTAAGTCACCGTCGGGATTCGAACCCTTCATGTAGTAGGGTTCTACTACCTAGTGTTTAGCTTATTCTTTTCTTGATAAAGATTGCTTAGAGCTAGGTCAGCGAGTGGTGATCTCAATGCAAGGCATGTAGAGACCCTTCTTGACCGTAAAGGTTGGTTCAAACCTCTTATCTCATCAAATCTTTTATATTAAGTTATTATATTTTCCACGAGGTATTTGAGGCTATTCAATCGTAAAATGAATTTCCGTCGTGCTGATAAGAAGGTGGCCTTGATTGATAAAATAGTTGAGTTGGCTTCAGATTTACAAATAAACAAAAAGGACGCTAAAGAAGAGGACGCTAAAAGAGTAGTTGACCATGTTGTTTCTGAATTTTCAAAAAAAGGGATAGGCGGCGACTACACTGGATATCATGGCATAACCCATGAGCTTGAGGTGACATACTTTACTTTGCTGGCTGCCAAGTTTCATTTTGAACAAAAAGAATTCAATCAAAATGATGTCAATACGCTCTTTGTCAGTGCGCTTCTTCACGATTTTGATCCGTTAAAAGAGATTGAAAAGCCGCACGTCGATAACATTGAATCATTTATTAGAAATGATAAGGAATTAGCTAAACTTATCGTTCCTTTTGAAATAGATTTGAATATTGTACTTGCATTAATACATAGAACCACCTATCCTTTCAATGGGAAACAGAAAGAACATGCCTTAGAAAGAATGCAAGAGCTATTCTCTTTAGCCAGGATTGATAAAGATGATGCTATCACTAGGAATCATTATGAAAAACTCGGGTGGTTCTTGTCTATCTGTGATCGTATTGCTGGATACTCTCTAGGGGACTTTAAATATGCTAGAGAACTTGCAAGACGCAATGCTTTTAGTATGGCATGGCACCCATCACTTATAAATGAACAATTTGTTCGATATTTTACATCGTTAAAAGAAGAAAAAAAGATGCTCGATTATGTCTTGAAAGGTGTTTCTGATGATTATAAGAAAAATCTATTTAATAACGTTGCACAGTTTAGGCAGGCATGGGAAAACGAGGTTAGATTAAAAGCATCACTTAGAAATAATGAATAAGTTTAGTTGGCGTAATTGATTGGTATTTGGAATTGTTCATAATTAATTGAATCTAACACTCAGGGTTAAATTCATAGGTCTGTAGCGGTCGGTACCCACGACGCTATCGGTTTTAAAAACAGGTTCCTATGATATCAATAAAAAACTAAGCTTTAATCTTTTCTTTTTCTAGTAATGCGAACCAGAACTACTTGTCAATAGAGCTCGTTGTTGTGATTCGCAAGCTTGATTTTTGATATTTGTGATTTGAACTCTGGGTAAGCAGAGTCATCAATTAACGAGTTGAGACAACATAAAGAACCCTATTATGGTTTAGCTTCTGAATACTTATTCAGCGATTGAACATCTGTGAATATTCTCATACTAAGTTTATAATCGTCTTTACTCTATGAGATAATATGCGATTTGGCTTGCAAAAACCCAACTTTAATTTCGATTACAGAGGCGATGATACTTCTCAAATCATAGATTCCCTAAAGAAATTAGCCACGACTGCAGAAAACAATGGTTTTGATTCTTTTTGGGTAATGGATCATTTCCATCAGATTCCGATGATAGGAAAAGTGGAAGAACCTATGCTTGAAAGCTGGACAACTTTATCCGTGGTAGCAGGATTTACTACCAAGATCAAACTTGGAACTCTAGTCACAGGCATCACGTACAGGTATCCTGCTGTTCTAGCCAAGGTAGGTGCCACCTTGGATGTGTTAAGCAAGGGAAGATTATTTATGGGAATAGGTGCTGCTTGGAATGAGGATGAATCCCATGCATATGGAATTCATTTTCCTCCCGCAAGTGAAAGATTGTCAAGGCTAGAAGAGGCAATACAAATTATACGCAAAATGTGGACTGAAGAACCGTCTGCTTCATTTAATGGAAAATACTTTCAAATTCGTAATGCATACTGCAATCCAAAGCCAATACAGAAACCTTCGCCACCTATCCTAGTTGGTGGAGGCGGTGAGAGAAAAACTCTTAAAATCGTAGCAAAATATGCTGATGCTTGCAACCTATTTGGATCTGTTGAAACAGTAAAAAGAAAATTGAATATTTTAAAAGAGCATTGTAAAAGTGTAGGAAGGGATTACGATTCAATTCTTAGAACAAAGTTGGGCATTATTGTGGTTGATGACGACAGGCAAATGGCCGAAGAAAAAATAAAACAAATCTTTAAAGGAATGCCTGAAGAACAAATTAGAGAATTTGCGATATATGGAACGCCCGAAGATGTACTAAAAGAGATAGAATTATTTGAACAAGTTGATATTCAATATCTTATAGTGGATCTAGATCCAACTCGAGAACTTGAAGCTTTAGATGTATTCGCAAATAAGATTATAAAGAAATATTAAATAAAATGGCAAGTGCGTGTATGGAAAGAGCAGAAAATTAGGTTGGGCAAAGAAAGAAAAGGAACGAATTAGTGCGTTCAGAACCCATAAACTGGTATAACTTCCAAGATTAACGTTGTTTCGATTCTTGTCTTGTCTTGTAACTTAGTCGAAAACCGATAAATTGATTGTTAAATAATATTCTGAAGTAGTTTCAATGATGCAGGAAACATCCATTTTTTTGGGCGTAATAGCATTTGGATTATTGCACGGTGTTAATCCATCTCATGGATGGATTGTAGCAGTGCTTTATTCAATAAGGAAGGAAAGAAAGGTCATCAACAGCATTATAAGTTCGGGGCTCATAGCAGCAGGTCATTTCATATCTTCCATTGCTGTTGTTCTGGCATTCATAATTGTTACTTCATATATCAAAATCCCAATACCGCAATCATTCCTAAGCTATGGAGTGGCAATAACACTAGGGATATTAGCATACATTTTTTGGAAAGAAAAAACTGAAGACCTGAGAGAAACTCAACACGGTCATTTGCATAACAATCTTTCTGACAGTATCGAACATACGC
>DATDLD010000224.1:0-4868 GCA_036519475.1 Candidatus Nitrosopolaris sp.
ATATATGTAATTCGTGTGCAAGTCTGTGGAATATTTCAGAATTTCTGACTGCGAGAAAGGACAGACCCCTATTTGTTTCTAATTTTGAATCCAGTTCAGATCCATTCATAGAGTAAAGCTTGCCTCCAGATTCTTTGACTAGAAGGTACGCTGCAGCCATATCAGTCGTCCTTATTTTTCCTCGAAAATCTATGAACGCATCTGTAAAACCTCTTGCCAAATAGCATAGTTCTAGTGCATTCGCTCCCAATAGCCTTGTGTGTGTAATACCTGAAATAACTCCAGCTAGACGATCTATAATGTCTCTAGGAGCTCCAGATACGTTCATTCCTATTAGAATATCGTCTTTGATAGAGTCAGTGTGATCCCCGCTAGCAATATTTTTTGTAACTTTTAATTTATTAGAGTTAATATAGGCGCCCTTATTTCTTGATGCATGATATATGTCTCTCCTAGCTAAATCAATAATCGCAGCATCCACCACAGAACTTAGATCAGAACCGATTGAATAAGCTAATGAACAACAATAAAATGGTATACCTCTGTTTGCATTTGTGGTTCCGTCTATAGCATCCATAATTATTAAACCCTTTTCCCCCGGGATTTTTCCGCATTCTTCCCCAATAATAGTAGGATTTAAACCGCTATTTCTTATTGTTTCAATGACTGCTTGTTCTGCCACGAGATCAATTTTGGTTGAGACATCTCCTCCGGCGCCCCTATCAAATTTTTTGCTTCCTTCTACAGTCCCAATAATGTTCTTGGTTTTTTCATATACTGCACTACACGCCTGCATCAAAATATCGGATATTGTCACCGGCGCTAGTACTATAACACCTTAATTAATAAATACGTGAATTTCATGATATCCTTTCATATTGCAATATGGATTCCACAGTAATACCAAATATTGCAAGGATCTAAAGTGATATTTCTTTTTCTTCGTTTCTCTTTATATTTTTGATTTTTCTATACAACCTAAGTTTCGCAGCAAGATAAATACTGTAGATCAAATGTTTCGACTGCACATACAAGTTTCAACAACATATGTTATAAAGTTGTTGGAAGATCTTTGCCGTTCCCTGCGGTGCACCCAAATGTGAAGGCTGTCACCGTTCATGCTATAATTTTGTGATATCGAGTACAGGGATTAAAAGAATTATATCTCCAGCCTTCCAAAGGAGCTTGCTATATACTAGACAAAACCTAAAGATGTAAAACCCATGATTAGCTAGCGAATTGAATCGTAGTGCAAAATAGATTAGAAATCATTATTACCTAACCATCCAATAACCATCTCTAACAATACTGAATTTGACACGGATTGAATCGAAGGAAAGAATTAGGTTGTATTTGCAAACCCATCACCAATTGTCTAATCTTCTCTCCAAAGCGCGAATAGTTGATTCTATATGTCCACTATTGAAAGCCTTTATAGTTACTTAATGCTGATGAATATTTGGTATAGAAATTGACTTTTCCTGAAGGGTATCATTCGTCTGCTGGTAACGACTATCTCCCCAAAATCAAGTCAAAAGAAGAGATACATTTTTCTTCCCAAAATTTCTGTGTATGCCTTGTCGATATAGTAGGATCGACAAAGACAACGGCCAGAATTGTGGATGTAAAAAAAATTAGAAATTTTTATACCATTTTTCTTAACACTATGTCAATGATCGCTGGTGCCTGTGGAGCAAAGATAATTAAAAATACGGGTGACTGCCTTATTTTTTATTTCCCTGACACAAAGGATACTGACAATAGCTCCTCTTTTAATCTTGTTATGGAATGTGGCCTCATGATGCTAGGGGCACACGCTGCTATCAATAAAAAGTTGGAAACCGAAGGATTACCGTTCGTGGATTATAGAATAAGTGCTGATTATGGAAGGTTGGACATAGCAAGATCAAAGGATACACAGGTGGATGACCTGTTTGGTCCTACAATGAATCTTTGTGCAGGAATAAATTCTAAGGCGCCATCAAACAGTATGGTGATTGGTGGCGATTTATACCGTCTGATCAAATCCTTTTCGTCCAAGGAGTCATACGGCAAATATACTTTCAAAGATAGCGGAGAGTATTCAATAGGTTTTAAGCAGACCTACCCAGTATATTTGCTAACAACTAAAATTGAAATAACTTGGACCTCATATGACGAATTGTGTCATCATATGACACATCTTTTAAAAAATGCTGGTATAGGTCATTCGGACATCATGTCGAGCCATCCGTTTGATTCACTTCAGAATTTAGGAAAAAACAATGTTGATGAAACATTTAAAAAAGAAGTCAGTAGCGACACACAAAATATCATTTTGATAGATGATGAGGCAGATATATTGCTTACATACAAATCTTTCTTGGACACGGAAGGATACAAAATAGCTACCTTTTCTGATTCTGATGAAGCACTAGAGCACATTACACGACTTGATCCTTCTTTTTATAGATTGGCGATCCTAGACATAAGAATGCCTAGCTTGAACGGACTTCAGCTTTATCATAGACTCAAGGCGATAAACAGTTCCATGAAGATTCTTTTTGTTTCGGCTCTCGATGCCGCAGAGGAAGTTCTAACTATCGTACCTGAATTAACATATGGCGATTTTATGAAAAAGCCGGTGAATCAGAAGCATTTTTTAGCCAGAGTCAAGGAACTGTTGTCTTAATCTCTAAGTGTTCAACGAACAATCAACTCGACCTTGACGTTGCCCGGTTTAAGAATATTTGCTTGTACTAAATCTTAATTTTTGGATATGCTCAACAGAGGTAGTAACCATATACTACTTCGGTGGACAGCAATGGTAATTATTCAATGACGGCAAACTTCTCAGTTATCGCAGCGATGCACTTTGTTGTTTTCTTCAACAGATCGATTCTTGCATATTCGTTCGGAGAATGTATTCTGGAATAAATGTATGTGCTACCAATAGAAACACACGGGGCATGAAGGTTCTTAATGAACGAGTACATTGGCCCAGTACCGGCAGATGAAACGCTTAGAATTGATTCACCGTAAACCTCATCAGCACATTCTTTAATTTTTTTTACGAAGGGATCGCTGATTGCTGTTCGTGCAGCAGGCTCAGCGTGAATTAACCGCAGCTCAATCGTATTTTTGAACCCGTTTTCCTCAAGATGGTTACTTAACCTCTGAAATTGTCTCTGCGGTTCCATATCCGGAATGAGCCTAAAATCGAGCTTGGCCTTGGCATTAGCAGGGAGGACAGTCTTTGCTCCCTTTCCAGTATAACCAGATATTAAACCTGCAATGTTGCAGGTTGGCATTCCTACTAAAGCTTTTGAAATATCAATGCCCATTGCATCATTTACAAAGGTTTCTATACCATATTGTTGTTTGAATTCGTGTTGGTCAAAAGGTTCATTCGAGACCAAGGATAACTCATCATCGGTAAATTCTCTCACTTCTTTATACCAGTCTTTTATCAAAATTCTGCCAGTTTTGTCTCTCATGGTGTTAAGAGCTCTTATGAGACACCATGCGGGATTTTCGATCAAGACTGCCAAGCTGGAATGAGCATCTCTGACAGGTCCTTTTGCTACGAGTTCAACGTAGAGCAGGCCTTTCATTCCTAGGCCAATAATTGGTCTGTCCTGATCGTCAACGTAACCGAATTCCCAGATTACCCCGTCACACTTAAACTCATTCTTATACCTTGCCAAGTAGTCGTCAAGATGTATACTGCCGATCTCCTCCTCTCCCTCAATTACGAATTTTATATTACATGGAACATCGCCATTCTCCTCTAGGAGATATTGCACTGCTTTAATCCTCGTAATTAATTCACCCTTATCATCTGCAGAACCTCTGCCGAAGACAAAGTTACCCTCAATCTTGCCGCTGAAAGGATTGTCTACCCAAAGCTCGGCAGGGTCTTCAGGCTGAACATCATAGTGATTATAAAACATAAGGGTTTTTCCCGTATGGTTCGATTTCGAATTGATTTCTCCGTATACTAAAGGAGGGACAGGTTTCTTGCTATCTTTAGCATCATTTATACATAAGAGCTCAGTCTCAATTCCTGCTTTAGTCATCATACTCGCCACGAGATTGGCACATTCAAAAAGTCCTTCCGATCGTGCGGAAACACTGGGCTGCCGGATTAGCAGCTGAAGGTCAGAAATAAGTCCGTTCATATTCGAATCGACTCTGCTGTCAATATTTTTCAATCGACCATTCCTCTTCCACGTTCGCAATTAAAGTTTTACGCTCAAATAAGGTATCGATAGGGATTCAATCCGAATCTTCCTACAACACTTAAATGATACTGTTCAAAAGGAGCCTTAGCATTAAAATCATCGAGGTATGCGATTGCTACTCGGTCGGGGAAAGATTGATTCTTAATAATATTTTGTGACGAATATTTAGATGTGGATATAGAGTATAGTACATGAAACGTGAGAGCAGAGGAATTTTCAAATATGGTTTGTTGGAATAGTTGCAATATAAGGACATTAGTACGATAGGGTCATGAGAGAAGCTCTTGATTAATCGTAATGAATATCTCCAGAATTGTTATCTTAAATTGTGGTTTTATGGTTTTATGGTTTTATGGTTTGATGTTTCGACTCATATACTTCTTGAGATCTCATTTGCTTCGAATCAGAGTTCCAGGACAAAACCCTAGTTTATCCTACGATCGGGGCAGCTTGCGATAACGATAAAATTAATTCGAAGAGACTATAGAGCCGGAGTAGCAAAAAGTAAAATCTTTTAAAAGCACAATAATTTTTAGCTGTTTTCTATAAATAAGCTTCCCTACTGGATTAAGCCCCCATAGTCGAATAATTGTCGTATGCAATCAACTATGAAAGATTCTAAAGAAATTGGAAGAACGATGTTTT
>DATDLD010000225.1:0-3425 GCA_036519475.1 Candidatus Nitrosopolaris sp.
CGCGTCTTTATGGCCCAACATGCTTTCAGATATAAACAAAATATGATGATATAATATCATATTTCTTATGTCAATCCAAAATTCTTCATCATCCATTCTTTGAACTCTCTATCAGACATATTTTTCCTTGTATCCATGAACATTTCAGCATCTTTCCCTATTACATACCTAAAATTGGGTTTGTCTGAAGTAACCGCCTGTAATATTACTTTTGCAACTTCTTCTGCTGGAACTGCATTTCCTGACATACTTTCAAAAGACTTTGATACAGTCTGAATCAATTGTGAGTATGGTGAATTAGTGTTTGTTAACTGTTCTGCATTTTTAGCTATTTTAAGATTAGACCAAAAATTAGACTTTATAGCACCCGGTTCGATGAGGATTATCTTTATGCCAAATTGTTCTAATTCATATTGTAGTGATTCACATGCACCTTCTAAAGCAAATTTAGTACCGTGATAAATCGTATCAAGAGGAACTGCAATCTTTCCCCCCATAGATGCGATATTTACTATCCTTCCGCTTCGCTGCTTTCTCATTGTAGGCAATACTGCTTTTATAGCTCTAATTGCTCCAAAGAAGTTGGTTTCAAATTGTGACTTTATTTCGTCGATTGATGTCTCTTCTAAAGGACCGACTAATGCATAACCAGCATTGTTAACTAAAATATCGATTCTTTTCTCTTCTGATAATATCTTGTCAATTGCATTATTAACAGATGTATCATCATTAACATCGAGTTGTAAGACCTTTATTGGAAGTCTTTCTCTATTTGCAATATCAACTATTTCTCGTGATTTGTCAGTGTTGCGCATTGTCGCGTAGGTGTAAAAATCATTCTTGGCAAGGATAATAGATGTTTCAAATCCTATACCGGTTGAACTGCCTGTTACGACTGCTACTTTTTTCTCAGTCATATAGTTAGATGTGATTCGAACTATTATATAACTACCAAACCATGATGTAGAATCCTGATGTTTTAACATTACGGAAAGGCTAAACAATCGTTAGTAGAACCACTACAAATCTAACTGGCTGCGTACCAGAATGTAGATACTATCATAAAGAAGGTAGGATTGAAGACTCAAGAAAGCTTTTAGCTTAGATCAGTTTTCATAAAAAGAGAAAAGCAAGCTTTAGAGCTTCCCATTTATCAAATAAACGGTTAGTCAGAAGTCATGCCATCAGCATGGTTCAAGTGCTTTCATACACCCTTCGCTTGAAGGATCGGACAGTAGGGGCTCTGGGACTACAATAGTAGTTATAGGGTCGCCAGTTTTGGGATCGATAAATTGGTTGGGGTCGTCAGAAGATTTCTTTTGTGTTCCAAATTCTGAATCAGTCCACACTTTTTGCATTCCGTTCGTCATCATTGTTTTTATAGCCTTTCCATTGAAACCTGAACGTAGAGTTTACTGATTACTAACAAAACGTACTGATTAAATATAATACGATAGGATGAAAATCCTAACAACCATTTTAGTCTATTTGAAATGAACTTCTACAAAAGGTCCTATGTATTTGTACTAAATTGTCATCATATAATTATTTATATTTATGTATTGACTACAAAAGTTGCAACAATCCATTTTCCATGACTGATGTTAACAATTATCGGTTGGTCAACGCATAACATGTGATATATATAAGTAAGTAGAGATTCTTAATAACATTATCTGGCTATAATTTAGATTCCATTTTATAACCGGCTCTATTATTCATTTCTGTAATGTTTAAACAAATTTACCTAACTTTGATTGCAGTATCGTTAGCGATCTTCCTAGTAGTAGGAACAGCGACAACAAGTATGCTTGGAGGTCATGTCATGGCACAAACACCACAACAGCAACAGCAACAACCAATTAAACTGTCAGTAAAAGATATTTCTGTAAAGTCAACAAATAATACAGCTGCAGAGATTCAAATAGCTTTTTCTGCAAATAATCCTACCAAAGGAACTGTGATTATAGAAGAAATTCAGTATAATGTATTAGTAGATGGAATACGAATTGTATCAGGAAATATTGGGCAAAGATTAGAAGGCTTTCTAACATCATCTGCAACCATTTTTCCGATTGTAAGCGGTAGCGAAGTAATATTAAAAGATAAACAAATAGCCCATAGAAACAGTGCAAATGAAGCAGTTTGGAATAAGCTGATAGAAGGCAAAGATAATAATGCCAAAATAAAATATCTCATAACTGGAACAATATCTTACAAACAAGGATCAGTTTTAGAAAAGACCGGAGCAGAAAATGATTTCAAATTAACATTTCCCTGATTTACATGTATTGTAATAAAGTACTGGAAATTAGGGTTATGTTGAATAATCCGGGTATCTAGATATAGGTACTTCATCCATTAAAACTTTTTCTGTTACCTTAATTCTTCTTTTTGTGTACGTGTTATTCTTCCCTGGTTTACTATCATCAGTATTGATATTGTTACATATGCAAATTCAAATAGTTCTGTTGCTATACCGATAGTATCAATTGGTAGTGCTCTTCCTTCAGTAATTGGATTTGGAACCCTTGTTACAAAGAATATTATTATTAGCACAATAGTTCCGGCTATTCCAATATAATGCCAGTTTCTTCCCCATCTTTTTAGAACAATTATCGTCAAAAATAACTGTGCCGCACCTACTATCAGGAAGAATATTCCTATGGCAGGATTTCGCCCTATTGTGTTAGGAACTATCATTAGATGCAAAATTCCAGCTATTGCGATAGCTGAGGCTGCACCATAGAAATAATATCTTACTAGACTAGTCATATTAGTATTTCATCTCAACCAAAAGTGGTATATGTTGTTATTGTCCTTGTTCTTTTTAGTTGCATCATTCTTATTATTGTTATCATCTTATTATATTATCTAACTTCTCATTGCACTTGCTCCTGTAATTCTTACTGTTATACATAATGTACGTCAAATTCTGGGACGACCAGGCGAGATATCGGGAGCAGAGTCTGGAGACAATAAGCTCGTCGTGATTAGAACTGGCAATTGGGAATCATTTCGCATTCCAAGCTAGATTATAGGGTAATAACCATGCTTAGTAATCGTACTTGATATCTATATTTGTAATATGTTGAACCTCAATTCGATGGTTCTAATACTTGTCATAGTCGCTGCAATCGCTATTATCTTCTTTTTCTTTGTCGTGTCTAAACTTCCTGCTGATTTCATTCAGGTCCCCATGATGCAAGTGCAGTAAACTAATTCAAAGTTATTTTGTGAAATTCATCCACCATATCCTTTTAGGCAAAATATAAAGCTAAGTACATTGCAGTATATCCTAACGCAATCTTCAACTCATCCGAGCTGGGCTTTCCTGTGCAGCACTGCTAAGGCGTAGACAAGTCTTCAATCTAAATAAAGAACATGAAAAAGCCAAATTCGGTATGTAGCAACTGTAGTATGTG
>DATDLD010000226.1:0-7527 GCA_036519475.1 Candidatus Nitrosopolaris sp.
ACAATTCATGCTATTAAAAACTTAAAGTTGCTCCTTTTATCGAAATTATTAAAGGAATATTAAAGATAACATTGAAAGTTTTTATAGGTTACTCAATACGTAATTTCTGCATCCTCTCTTTTATTCTAACAAAATGACATATACTTTTCCATAGGATTTTATTTAATGCGTTTGGCATATTGCTTAATCCCTCTTATGCCAATCGTCTTTCCTATGTAAATGTGAGGAACCAGTTTTTTGTTTGAATCGTAAACCTCCGGGACAGCAGCTTCTTAATCTTACCCATTTGTCAGTACAATATTGGATTGGGCCAATAATAATGTCATGACAAACTTCTGACTTTAGGGTATATTCAATTTTTGGCAATTGAATCCATGGCGACTACTGCCATCGTTGTATTCTATCAAGAATCTTAGCGTTGAGAAATGTCAATTGAAGGGCATTAGTTCTTATTATTTATTTTATAAATAGTGATTCCCTGTGACACTGGGTTTTAATCGCTAGTAAAAGAGCATTATATGTTAACAACTGTAATGAGCCTTTGTAGAAACTTCAGATTTTTCTACCTCGATAACCATCAAAAATTACTCTTGTTGTAGGCTTAATCTCTAGCGAAAGAAAGCCGTATCCAAAAAAGACAAATCTTGTGGAAAACTACAAATATTAATAACAATATAAGGAGGAGAACTTCTCTTATAAGTATATTGTCTGTCAATAATCTTCAATCTATAATTGAAGATTGGAAAAATAATGTTGTTAACATTATTAATTCATCTGGAGATACAGATAGATTAGCCGAATTTGCTTTGCACCTTTCAAGACTTTTGGCCTATCCTGATTTAGATGTTATTAATTCACTAAAAAAAATAGATACAATGGGAGATGAGCTCAGGCAGGCAATCAAAAAATCCATGCCCTTAAGGCCTACACAAATAATAGAGGAAATTAATAACTACCTTTTTAAAACAAAGCAGTTCAAAGGCAACATACAAGATTATCATAATCCACTGAACAACTACCTAAACATTGTTTTGCAACAGAAATCTGGCATTCCAATTACTTTATCGATCTTATATTTACGAGTTGCTTACGTGTTAAACTTTAATTTATATCCAGTCAATTTTCCTGCTCACTTCCTGATCAAACATGTTTTGGAGGATAACAATAACGAGATCATTATAGATCCGTTTAATGGAGGAAGAATAATGGATGATTATGCCATGAAAGAATTACTTGATCAATTCTACCCACTTCAAAATGTTTCTCTAACCCATGCATTTGTTAAAAAGGCAACAGCAGGACAAGTAATGATACGGATGCTAAATAATCTAAAGGGTAGTTATTATGAGGCTCAGGATATTGATAAAGCAGAGATAGCTAATGAGATGATTATCGCTATAGATCATTATAATCCGAGTGCAATGCGGGACAAAGGTATGATATTACTGAAGAGACAAAAGCCTATGGAAGCATTTCAAATGTTAAATTCGTATCTCGAGCTAGATCCAGAAGCAGAAGATGCGGATGCAGTATTAGATATAATTAGACAGATCCGTGCTGAAAAAAACAAACAAGGAAGTCGTGAAGAATAATTGTCCCATTTATTGATAAATTATTTACTGGTTTCTATGAGACAATTTACCTAGTACGTATGTTCGTCTTTATCGACTTTCTAGATATCGATGCTAATTGTGTGTTTTGTCCACTGACTTCAATATCGTTATGATAAACAAGATTTTAGAGGTCTATTTATTTGCGAAGATCTTTCTGCAATTTTATGAATAATTCTTTGGCAATTTTTCTAGCTTCTTCGGTTAGATCCTCGTTAAACACTGTATTACTGAGAGCATCTAAGACTGTTTGCCATTCGGACTCAGATAGACTGAAGTTGAGTTTATTACTACTATTCATTACTCTAAATACAGCCACTATGGCTCTAATAAAATCCTATTCTTAGTAACTTGTAGACAGGAATATTTCTTATATTAACAACTAACAAAACAAATTCATTTGATGGAATTCTATATAGATGGAAGTTTGGAAATGCAATTATTACAGTAAGGTTTTCCTAGCGATTGTGCATAAAATGACTATGTACGATATTGAGGCTTCACAATAATAAATTATGATTAATGGCAGGATTCTTTATATAAATCGCAGGTCCTTATATTTTTCTATATTAATCTGGGCGGGTGGGGTGGCTATTGAATCTGCATCGTATGAAACTACAAACACAAATATTAACTGCAGAGATCTAACACAACATGCAAAAATCCAACATACATGACATTCTATCTGATTCGACCATGAGCCAATATTTTGAGGGAAATGTGGAGATCAAAAAGTTAATTACTGATAAATTGACCAACGATTTTGAAACCTATCTCGTATCATTTGAGAACGGTGCCAGGACAAAACTTCACTATCATGAAGTTGATCAAGTTCTATTGGCAACTGAAGGCAAGGGAATTGTTGTATTGCAAACAAAGGTTGAAATGATAGATGACAATACTGGAAAAATAGCTATGGATGAAGTCCATTATTTGAAGCCAGGAGATTTTGTCTGTGTGCCTGCCTTAAAATGGCATTGGCATGGAGCATCAGAAGGAGAGAGATTTGCTCACTATCAGATTAAAAAACCAGGTAAAACGATATGGGCACAATAATAGATCCATAATCCTACGAAACAATCAATCATTACCAAAGGATCGAAAGGTAGATCCTATCGACCAGTGCTGAACTTGCACAAATTCTGAAGGGCAATAAATACAGCTGATCTATGTAGCTGCGTGGTGAATTGACGATTTTTTCATAGCGAAGTCGGTCGAGCCCTTGATGCTTGTATTTAGGCAATCGACGAACAATATCATATAATTATCAAGGCTATACAGGAATCGTACTGCCAATTAACCTTGGCCAATAAATGATATCCAAGGCTTTAAGAGAGTAGGAGTTAATCGCACTAACATGATCTTTGCTTCCTTTAGTAAATTCGTCGCGTCTTCTGGATAATTAGCGAGTGTTACAATTCTATTGATACCCACGCTAATTGCCATCTTGCTACACTCTATGCATGGAGTAAAGGTCGAATATAGTGTCGCACCTTTAGTGCTTCCTGCATTTCCGAACAACGCACATTGCATTATTGCATTTGCCTCTGCGTGAGTACACAAACATCTATTTAGATCCTCACCTGACTTGATTTTGCCCTTTGTTCTATTAGTGCATCGGGAGCATCCCCCATCAAAGCAATTTCTAATTCCAGTCGGAGTCCCGTTATACCCTGTTGCTATCTGTCTATTATCTTTCACAATTACTGAACCTATATGTCTTGTAATGCAATTTGATCGAAGCTTTGCGATCTCGGCCTGGAGCATGAAGTAAGTATCCCAATCTGGTCTTCTCATTTTCTGCACCTTCTGTATTAAAGAAGGAGGACCTTTTAAAGCATGTTTGAAGCGCTTCTTCAGTAACTAAGACATGATAAATAAACATACATAACACCTATGAAGGCATGCTAACTTGTGAGACTCTAACGAGAATATTCTCGCTCCTATTGTTGTATGGGATTAGAATTGGCTAGAGATATAAGTGCTCTATTTTGCATACGTCGGCATTTGCACCTCTTCATACTATATTGCTATGACTAGCGGGTCATCGAAATAAAGTCTACTTTCATAGTCTAAATAATAGTTTGACATTAATCAATTCCAGCTTTTACGGATTTTATAGCGGTTATTGATATGATCTTATGTCGGGACTTTTGATTCGTGTATCAGCGCAAGATTATGTATTGATACCAATTAATAGAACCCTGCCAACTACAATCGTGATTCGTTATTGTTCCCATTCCCATTAGAGGGCTGAGATTAAACAACAACAAACCATGCAGTTGGAGAGATGAATTTAATAAGTAATGATACACGTTATGGATCATAACTATTTGATAAATTTTCGTTTGAGTTGTCCCGCGTGTGATTTGGAACTTGCTAGTTATGAAAAATTTATTGAACATGTCTCTAAAAAACATGCTGACGACCCGTCATTAAGAATGAGAGCGAGGATTACAAAAGAAGAACAAAAATAATTTTTAACATATGTCGCATTTTTTTCTAGAGTTAGTAGAGTGGCTTAAGTCTGTTTCTAACAGATCGATGGTTTTAATACCAAAATCGGTGATCTTATGGAATTCCATAGGTGAGTTAATGATGCTGGTATTATAGGTATAGCAAGTAAAAATGTAGCAGGGCATAGTATGTTCTAAGTAGGCAGCCTGATATCATTATTTACATCTTTTTTTGACTTTAAAGATTCGTTATAAATTTAGGAGCATTCGCTTTCGTAGGAAAAAAAGTTAATAACATAACTAGTTCGATATAATTGAAATGGCAGCTCAGTCAAATGCCTTATCATCATATTCTGCTCTTAACAAAATCCGCTTAACTCTGAGTCCTCACAGCTGCCATCTAATTTAATTGTAGTAATTTTTGATATTTAACATGTTCGTCTATTGCGTGATTTGCTAGCAAATCTGCAGTACGATTCTTTTCACGAGGGATATGTTCATAGATGATTGTATCGAACAGTCTTTCTAGATTAGAAATTTCCCTTGAAAGAATTTTTAACTGTTTATTTCGCACCTTATATTTATTCCTTCTTTGATTTACTACTAATTCACTGTCAGATAAAATAGTAATTTCGTTATCTATAGGATATGCCATCTGCAAAGCTCTCTTCAAGGCGGCATACTCTGCTTGGTTATTGGTTCTTTTACCTAGAAATTCTTTATACTCAGCTACGCTAAAATTGTCTTTCGTTATTACGATTCCAATCCCAGATAATCCAGGATTGCCTCTACTGGCTCCATCTATATTAATAATTAACAACGGATTTGATAAGAGCTAACGCCGCGTCCTATATCAAGATTCGAGTTATAGTTAAAACCCTATCGCAATTCTATGTTTGAGATATGATATTAGTACAAGCGTCGGATATAACTAGTATTCAACGGATCGGATTAGAAAAAACAGATTTTCAACTGGATATAAGAGTATACATCTCTCATCATAAGCCATCTGTGATATTGTCAGTCCAATTCGATTGCTACGTCAAGACATTCAGCCTGATTCAGCGGACCATTATGTTTATCAATCTCAACAGCATCTTAGTAACGTGTATGATTTTGAATAAGATTATGTGGGATGCATAATATTGAACATTGTTATATTCTGTCTAATAACATTATATATTCATACAATTATATTTCAATCAATGGTAAGTGCGATAGCTACCATCGAACTGCGGTAGAAGCCTTATGCCAAAACGAAAAGTTAAGGAGGAAAAACCTGCAAAAAGACTAGGGAAGAAGGAAGTATTGTTAGCTCCGGTCGCAATGGGAGCTTCGCTATTAGTGGCGCTTGTCATAATACCACACTTTGCCCCGCCCCCAATACCAACTAAAATCTGTCTCAAAGGTCATAATGTAGATCCATTCAATGTTTATCCAAGGATTCAGGTTATTTTAGACAATAAAAAGAAGCTGCTGCCTAACGGAGTAGGTAATCAAACAACAAATGGCAAAGAATGTCTACATATAATTCATACCGATGCAATAAACAAAGTACATATCGAGTATATCAGGCCCATAAGATTAACTATGGCAGATTTTATGAAAATCTATTCTTATGACAACAAGACACTCACTGTAATGGATAATTCAACAGGGATACCGCAGAAAGAAGTAATATTACTTGACAAGTATAATATTCACTATTCTTACTTTTCAGATAAAGGTGAGTTTACAAGGGTTGAAAAAGCGGCGAGCATGCCTCCATTTACTGATAATTTGGTAGCGAGGGTAGAGTTGATCTCTAAATAACTATAAATAGAGAAGATTTTGCCTCGATTGCATGACAACCAAAACTGCTACTGTAATTAAAGGGGATGGGACTGGTCCGGAACTTGTAGAAGCAATGGTAAAAGTTTTGAAAGCTTGTAATACAAGCACTGAGCTAATATTGCGTGAAGCAGGATCCGAATGGTGGCAAAAAGCAGGAGGTACCTCTTATATTTCCGACGAAGTCTGGAGATCACTTGAAAATAGTAATGCCTGCTTTAAAGGCCCAACTACAACTATTCCAATTTCTAATGCACCTAGAAGCGTTGCAGTAAGCATAAGGCAAAAATTTGAACTCTATGCTAATGTGCGGCCTATTAGGACTTACAAGAATATACCAAGAGAGTTAAACTTTGTATGTGTACGTGAAGCAACAGAGGGATTGTACGCTGGTATTGAATTTAAGACGAGTGATGATTCAGCTATTGCAATACGTAAAATAACAACAAAGGGATGCGAACGAATCGCTAAAAAAGGATTTGAGATAGCGGAACGGATGGGATTTAAGAAAGTTTTTGCGATCACTAAGAGAAACATTCTAAAAGAGACAGATGGTATATTCTGGACAGCAGTAGCAAAGTTCCAACAACAACACAAAGGCATAGAAGTTGAAGAATATTATGTCGATAACATGACGCAGCAGTTGGTTAAGAACCCCGAGAGATTCAATAATAGCATATTACTTAGTACCAATCTGTTCATGGATATAGTTTCAGAATGTGCATCAGGTCATGTCGGTTCTATAGGTAACGTTTATTCTGGTAATTATGGCGATGATTACGCAATGTTCGAACCGGCACATGGTAGCGCACCAAAATATGCCGGGAAGAACAAGGTTAATCCTGTCGCAACCATTTTGTCTGGTGCATTGATGGCTGATTACCTTGGAGAAACGGAGATTTCAGATGCGATCTTTAAAGCTACAGAGATTGTCATCAATGAAGGCAAATACGTCACATACGATTTAGGTGGTTATGCTTCTACATCTCGGATGGCAGACAAAATAGCACTATGTGCAGATAAGTTGTTGAAAAGATAGAAAGATCAGTGTAGAGGGTCAAATCAATCATCTAAAACTTATCTCATGCACTGAAAGAGTTTCAAAAAATAGCTTTCTTTCCTTTATTAATGTTCTTTTTAACCTCATGTTTTTCATTAATTCATCAATTTTTGAGATATTGGAGAAAGTGGAAAGTACTATTAACATTTTTCCGTGTTTAGCCAAGGCTAATGTGGCAGATTTCACAATATGAATAGCTGTTTCTACACCACTAACACCCCCATGCACTGTAAAATCCTTCTTGTTGTCATTGTCATTCGGCAAATAAGGAGGATTGCTTACGATTAAATCAAAATTATAATGAAATGCAGATGCAGCGTCACAACATGCCAGTAAAACACAATATGGGACATTATTTATACAGAACCTAAGGGCTTCCAAATTAATATCAGTTCCAGCAACGATCTTAAAGTTCTTACAAAGTAGGCTTAGTACAATTCCAGAACCAACCCCTATCTCTAATGCGGATTTGCCATGATATTTGCTAGCACACTCTGCTAGAAGAAAACTATCGTCAGAAGGTAAATACAATTTGTATTATTTTGACGGTATACAACTTATAAAAATAAAA
>DATDLD010000227.1:0-5372 GCA_036519475.1 Candidatus Nitrosopolaris sp.
GGTTCGATTAAAGCCTTTTTCCAACCCGTGTTTTTTCTCCTGATTCTTCCTGAATTCAAGTAGTACGTATGTAATCTTGCACAATTATAATGATCTATAAGAATGAGAATAATAAGGAAATGTGATTCGATATGCAACATAGCTAAAGACATTAGATAGAGGAACAAGTTATGATAGTATACGAATCATTCCTAAGATGTTGGATATGAGGATGACTAAGCAACAAAGTTCACCTATATATCTAGACAAATAAAATCTTGAAGTCAGCGCATTTTCTAAACCAATCCAGAGTCTACGCTTCTAACAGAAATTTCAACAGAATTATCAGTACTATTATACCAAGTACAATCCAAACTAATGTCCAAATCATATATTACATGCCACATAAAGTTGGAGTATATTCATTTTGCATACATTTCATATCAACACGATTATTAAACCTGAACCTGGGAAACTTATATGAGTAAAAATTGAAGTAGAAGTGAAGACAGAAGAAGAAGGAAGTGGAATAGATATGATAGATCTTATAGGATTATGAACACCTTAGAGTTTGCAGCAGAGGTGATTTTTCTTTCAGCATCAGGCGTGCTGTTTCCTGGTCCTTTATTTTTTGCTAATCTTATTTATGGAAGTAAACAGGGTTTTCATGCAGGTATTAAAATCGCTTTTGGTCATACGGTAGTAGAATTCCCATTAGTTATTTTGCTTGCTTTAGGTTTATTCAGATTTTCACCTTTTATCTTAACTAATGAGAGTCTAAGAGTAATTGGATTGGTAGGAGGATTTGCCATAATACTTTTTTCAATAGCGCAAATTAGCAATATCATGACAACAAGAAGAATTGGCAATATTAACAACAATAGTAAACCCTTTTTCAGAATAAATAACAACGAAAGAAGAGAGAGAGAGCCATTTGTACTAGGAATAATCTTCAGCGCCCTAAATCCATTTTTTCTTGTATGGTGGTTTACAGTGGGATTAAAGTTAATTTCTGATTCAATCTATCTATTTGGTGTTATTGCAGGTATTCTTTTTATATTTTCTTTCCACATATGGATGGATTATGCATGGCTAGGAGTTACATCGTATATGATATCTAAAGGTAGATCAATATTAAAAACAAAGTTGTATAACTTATTACTCTTTTCAGTAAGTATTGTACTTACTTCTTATGGCTTGTACCTTTTAGTGGCGAATATATTCTAATGTATGTGTGCAAAGATATTCTTCTAATAATTTATCCCATCTATCTTAACCACCTATAATAGAATTGGATAAAAAAGAGGCATTAGCAAGCTGTAAAGAAGGAAATACTTTAGAAAATAGATATCACTCAGTATCCAGAAGCATAACAATATCTTATGAATTCTAGTGTGAGTGACCATTGATAGTGGTATTAATTCACAATAAAGCTAGATAACCAAGGTTCGGTAAATACACAACATCACATCTAGTATCTTACAAACCCGTTTAGAGTTCTTCAATTCTCAATGCGAAAGACATGGATTGATCACAAACCATCTACTCAGAGAATAAGGGAAATAATATCATATGTACAGTATAAGAAATAAGTCAGGTTTATCAAGAGTATAACTGCTGTTATTGTATTTATGATATCCATTAATGCAACAAGCTCATCATTCTCGTATATCAGGATGATAAGAAGTATCATCTTTATCTTTCCAATAGTTTCCACGAATTAGCTTCTAATACAGCTTTACAGCATTAATATTATTATTGCATTTGTCTTTTGAGGTTATTATAGTCTTTTGCTGCTGACATCATCTATTGATCTTCGCATACTTTTATTACCGTTGTCTATGTCATACTATACGGTGATAATAGAATATAGCTTTTTGTTCCGAAAAAAACTGAAATCTAATTAATAATAATCATGACTAGAAACAAAGACGAACAAATATCGAAAGTTCTAAAAGAACTAGAACAGATAGCGAAAAGAGAAAGGCTTCCTTCAATTGGACCTATTAAGGGTAGAATAATATCAGATATTATCAAAAAGTATAAACCCAAGACGATACTTGAAATTGGAACCTTGCACGGATATTCTGCAATATTGATGGCGAATTTGCTATCTGAAGATGGAAAACTAATCACTATTGAAATAGATAAAGATCTTGTAGATATTGCAAGAAAAAACATAGATAAGGCAGGATTGTCACACAAGATAGAAGTAATTTGTGGTAATACTCTTGACTTGGTTCCAACACTTACTGGTTACAAATTTGACTTAATATTTTTAGATGCAGCCAAAAACGAATATCTACATTATCTGAGACTCTTAGAGGAGAAAAATTTAATGAGAAAAGATTCAGTCGTAATAGCAGACAATGTAATATTATATGAAAACGAAATGAAGGATTATTTAGGATATGTTAGAAGTTCTGGTAGATATAAGAGCCAGACTACTGAAACTACTTTGGAATTTAATAAAAATGTTAAAGATGCTCTTGAAATAAGTCTTAGGTCAGAAAAATAATTTTTACTGCGTCGTATGTCCAAGTCGTAGTAATGATTCTCTGTGTATGGGATGATGAATTTATCAATTATATAATTAGAAAAATGTTTGTAACTCCCAATCATCCGTGACTAGCTGCTTAAAGTAGTATGGCTAATATGCAGATTCAATGGTTTGATGCAAGTATACAAAGAAAATAAAAATGCTTTTGTTTGAAAGTAATGATAGGGAGCTACATTTGACCAATACTGAAGCTGTCAATAATCGCACTATTGGTAGTAGTAGGTAGGTATACTCTACTTTAAGACTGGGAAAGAACCATTGAATCTGGCAAAGGCTGAGAGGATTAAGCTTCTGGGTCTGTATTTTGTGTGATAAACAATTCACAGATGATATTCTTCAAAGATATGATATGTTTTAAATATTTTATTTATCTTATTAGGCTATGTCAACATCAACTGAGTTAACGGACACGGCATATGACATTTTAAAAGTTCTGGACAAGGATGCGGACTTTCTGTACGATACAATCGAAACCTACATCAAAGATGCTGAGAAAGCCAATAAAACAGAGTTGTTAGAAATATGGCAAACTATCAAAATAGATAGAAAAAGACATATGCATATGCTTAAAGAAGCGCTAGAAAAAGAGATTCATGGATAAAGATACTTTAATTTCAGAATAAATTAGTTTCAATGAATCCATGCCAGAACTTTGAAGATGGCAAGACGAGCAATAAACGTTGATAGTTATATATTAGTAGCTTAGACCAAAAATAAAATTTAGGGGTATTTGTGTATAATTGCGTGAAATAAGATTTGGCTTGGTAATTCCGCAAGGATGGTCATATGATTTCGTATTTAACAAAGTAGAGAAACAAGAAGAAAATCATAATCCTATCAAACAGTATGAATATTCAAAGACAATTGCAAAAACAGCTGATAAATCTCAATTTGAATCAATATATACTTATGACCATTTTCTTCCATATTATGCACCAAATAGCGAGAAAAGCTTCTTTGAATGTTTTACCTTATTATCATCTATAGCGGCAGTCATAAACAAGATCAAGATTGGACAGGTTGTTACCTGTAATTCATATCGTAATCCTGCTTTACTTGCAAAGATGCTTTCTACATTGGATGTTATTAGTAATGGAAGAACGGAATTGGGAATTGGTGCAGGGTGGCATAAAGAAGAATATCTACAATATGGATATGAATTTCCTTCTGATATAACAAGAATTAGACAGCTAGATGAGGCCTTGTATATTATCAAATCTATGTGGACAGAAGATAAACCTACTTTTATTGGAAAGTATTATTCCATTAAAAATGCCATATGCAATCCAAAGCCGGTGCAAAAGCCTCATCCTGTTATAATGGTTGGTGGGATAGGAGAGAAGTATTTACTAAAGGTTGTGGCAAGACATGCAGACAGATATAATCATCCATGTGGATCTGCTGAGGATCTAAAGAGAAAGATCTCTGTTTTAAGAGACCATTGTAGTGCTATTGGTCGTGACCATAGAGAAATAGAATATTCAGTATTAATTGAATGTTTGATTAAGGAAACCCAAGAGCAGATCTCAGAAGAAATTAAAGGGCGTAGAAAAATTCAAGGGTTGCAACTGAACGAAGCTAAATATACATCAGCAATAGGAACTCCAGATAAGATAATATCCGCATTAAGGAAATACATTAACATTGGGATCACCCACTTTATCATAAATTTCACAACATTAGATGAGAAAACTGTTAGACTGTTTGATTCAAAAGTAATTCAAAAGATCTAGAAGTGATAAAAAAAAATGAGATTCGCTCAGTTTTCGATAAACAAGCTTTTCCATTAATGCTTATGGTTTATTCATCACAAGGAGTTTAGATTGAAAGGTCCCATAGACTATGTAGTTAAGGCTAATTTTCGTAAGAAACATTTTTGGACTTAATTTGCTATCATTACTAGAGCATACGCCACACTTGCATATCCGTTCGGAGGCTATTGTATTTTTTATCTGAAGGTGAAACAATAGAATGAAACTAAAATTGGAATAACCATTGCTCTAACAACTATAGTAGAATTAGCATTAGCAACTATAGCACTAAGCAATACGCTCGCAATCACACCCAAATTGGCAAGGGCTGATAAGATGGAGAAACTAACGGAGTATACTCATAACTTTAATCTGATTTTCGATTTAATTAAATGCATGCTATGATATCGATAATGTATAAAGTGGCCCATCAGACCTAGATTCATATACAATTCTCAGAATACTTGCTTGGTTCTTTGAAGGAATCCAAGTACGATAGTCCTAAACAGAGTATATAAAGTGCAGAACCGGAAAAATACACTTAGTACTTATAAAGAGTAATAGTCCCATTTTTTAATTTAATATATAGAATGATCCCATACCGGTTAAGTGTAATTATGCAAATCACTATTACCTATATTGTCAATATATATATCGAAGATTAATATGAGCATCGAGGGAAAAAAGAAAAATCCACTAAATCGTGATCAGGCATTAAATGATGCTACCAGCGGACAGTTTGGAGAAGAACCTAGACCAGGACCGACACCTGATTCCATATCTGACACAAACGAATCGCAAGGTATCCAAAATTTACGCAGAAAAGCCGCTCGCAAATTGTCTAGAGATATGTAACACACAAACCTTTGAAATGATTCTTCTTCTTTTTAATATTTTACATTGATTAAAATGCATGAATAAGGATTGGGTTTAGTATAGTAACCCCAATAATGACCATAAACCGTAATATAGAACTATCCTGAACTGGGTTGCGGATCCCCTTTATTCATTTATTCATATTAAAATTTGCATATTTTTAATGTTCTCCTCTTTATATGAGCAAGATAGCTTTCAATTGATTC
>DATDLD010000228.1:0-5086 GCA_036519475.1 Candidatus Nitrosopolaris sp.
TTTATTTAAAAAAGTGGGTGCCGAAGTATCATTATATTGGCAAAACAGTGGCCATGAATTAAGAATAGAGGAGGTTAAGAAAGCAAAGGAATGGCTACATTCTTCTTTTAGATAGTCAAATAATATCTATTTGCGGACAAGACCCATGAACTGGTTCAACGGTGGTGGTGGCTCATTATACTTGATGTAGATCTTTTATCGATGTTATCCTTATTGAGATGTATGTATATACTACTGCCTTTTTTTGATCCCACATAGTAGTCTCAATGCATATAAGAAAGGTCCATTCCATTCAACATTATTTTACCTATTATGAAATAGCAACGCTGCCTGTTCTGCTAGCACTATACAAGATTATAAGGAAAATGTTAGATAGCTGGCCTCAGTCATATATTCAGATGATATATCTTTTCAAACCTCGACTTCCGCAACTTCTCTTATCACAAATCATCCAACCTAAGATTATAATCACGAACATTATTAGCCTAGCACGCGGCATCGAAAATCAGTACCAGCTCATTCATGATCCGGCCATCCAGTGGCTGGAGAGTGGTAACCAATGACTACAAATTCATGGCCAGCCCTACCATTGGCACAGTGGAAAGACACCTATGGCACGCTGCACATGTGGACCCAAATAGTCGGGAAGATCCGGCTCGCACTCGCACCTCTGGTGAATCACTGGTGGAATGTTACTCTGTATGTCACGCCTCGCGGACTCACGACATCCGCCATGCCCTACAACGATCGACTCATCCGCATAGACTTTGATTTCATTGATCACATGGTGCTCATTCAAACGACGGATGGTTCTACCAAGTCAATCTCTCTTCGACCGCGCCCAGTAGCTGAGTTTTATCAAGAAATGATGGCCTCTCTTGGGTCGCTCGGGATGCCTGTAAAGATCTGGACTACGCCGGTCGAAGTACCAGATCGAACCCCATTTGAGAACGATCACAAACATGCTGCTTATGATCCCGAGTACGCACAACGGGTCTGGCGCATTATGGCGCAGGCCAGTCGGGTGTTTACGGAGTTTCGTTCGCGGTTCGTTGGTAAGGTTAGCCCTATACATTTTTTCTGGGGGTCTTTTGATCTGGCTGTCACCCGCTTTTCTGGACGTACAGCACCTTCGCACCCAGGCGTACCAAATTGCGGCCGATTTGTGGCAGTGGAGGCCTATTCACACGAAGTAAGTAGTTGCGGTTTCTGGCCCGGCGGCGGTCCGGTTAATGAACCAGTTTTTTACGCCTATGCATATCCTGAGCCTCAGGGATTCAAGGACTTCCCAGTCAAGCCGCAGGAGGCATTTTACCATACAGGGATGGGAGAATTCTTGCTCCCCTACGACGTCGTCCGTAATGCGAAGTCGCCTGACGAGGTATTGCTGTCCTTCATGCAAACCACATATGAAGCTGCGGCAACTTGTGCCAAATGGGAGCGACGTGCATTGGAGCGTCAGTAATTGGACATCGATATCAACTTTCTTGCTTGAGGAAGGCCCCTTAGTTTGAATCACTACACGCAGAATGAAGCTCCTTTATGGTAAAGGATTAGAAATTGGTAACTACATTGTGACAGTTCAATTGTGCCTGAATCTTTCCACATTATTTCTCTGCAAGTTTATTTTCATATGCTGATACTAAGTCTTACTCGATTCGATCGTGAATTTCTTAACATCAAGTATAATCGCCAGGTAGAGGAGGACAAGCAAAAGTGCTAAGAGCAGTGGGGTAAAAAGTACTCCAACATTCTTTGAAGAAGATGGTTATGCCGTCAATGTCTTTTTTAGCATGTCACAAGCTTGTTCAATCGCTGCCCGTGCAGCTGGCGTATTGGTAATTGGATTTAGCATTACAAAGTCGTGAATAGTACCGTGATAGCGAACTGCTCTCACTGGAACCCCCGCTTCCATAAGTTTGTGGGCGTATGCCTCTCCCTCATCGCGCAGTACATCAAATTCTCCGTTGATAATAAGTGCTGTGGGCAATCCCCTGAGCTGCTCTATTGAAGCTTGTAGCGGCGAGACAGTTGGTTCTTTCCGATTTGTCTGATTTGAAGTATAATTATCCCAGAACCATTTCATAGCCTCACGGGTTAGAAAGTAACCATCTTGATATGCCATGTAAGAGGGTGTGTCAAAATTGGCATCGGTAACTGGATAGAAAAGCAATTGCAGCATGATTTTAGGTCCGCCTCGCTCTTTGGCAAGTAGCGTAACAGCTGCAGCCATATTGCCTCCTGCACTATCACCAGCTACTGCTAGACGTGAGGAATTTACATTTATGGCTTGGCTATTTTCAGCAACCCATTTTGTGGCACCATATGCCTGTTCTACAGGAACCGGATATTTGGCTTCTGGAGAGGGAGTATAGTTGACAAAGACAATAGCTGCCTGTGCACCGTTAGCAAGCTCTCTTACCAACCTTTCATGAGTATCAAACCCGCCGAGAACCCATCCACCACCGTGGAAGTACATCACAACAGGTAGAATTTCATTGCTGCTACCGGGTGGTCGAGCTATCTGGATCGATATTTCGGCAGTCGGTCCACCTGGTATGGTACGGTTTTCTATATCAGCGTGAAGTTTTGAAGCATGACCAGACTGTAGGCCTGATAATACATTCCGGGCTTGCGCTGGTGATAACTTGTAAAGAGGTGGCCCCGTGTTTTGTTGTAGATTTTCCAAAAATGCTCGAGTATTTTGTTCTACTCCGGTATAGTCGTATTTTCCCACATCATCGTATGCTTTTACTCCTGTATAACTATATTTCTTAAACTACCATATTATGAGTGGCCATCCAGCCTTCTTGATCATAGCTCAAAATGATGATTTGTAGACATACAGGAACATCAATTACGTTTTAAATAAGATGACTTCGTATATTTGTACAGGTATCTAATATTTTCAGTATGCTTGATAAGATAATTCCAAACTTCCGCACTGATCCCAAGGATTATTCTAAAGTAGAGATTGCAAAGATTAACTCAAATGAGTTAAGAGATAATCTATTCAATGAATTCAGAGATCGATACTCTGAAAATATCTCCTGGGAGTCAGAACAAATAGCAAAATCACATGGAATTTACCTAGAGTTCAATAGAGCAAAGACAGGGAATGAGAAAGATTGGATGTACATGATACGCATAAGTATACCTGGAGGTGGTCCAATAACATCTGACCAATGGAATATTCTGGACAGATTAGCTGACAACTGCACAATGCCTCCTTCTGACATATATCCTGGCGCTAGACCAAGTCTTAGAATAACAACTAGGCAAAATATACAGCTTCATTGGGTAAGGAAAAAAAATGTAGTTGATACTATAAGCGAAATAGCAAAATCTGGGTTCTTCACAATTAATGGATGTGGAGATAACACTAGAAATGTAATTGGCTGTCCTCTATCTTACTATTCTAACAAATGGGCTCAAAAAGTTGGAAAATATTTTGCGCTTCCTACAGCTGCGTATATAGAGATTTTCGAAATAGATCCAAATTATTTAAGAAAAGCTGGACTACAAGATAGGAAGGCAGGAGTAACTAGATTCGATTATGGTCCGAATCAGCTTAACAGAAAGTTCAAGATAGCATTTTCAGCAATTCATAATGTAGAAGGAAAGAAGAAATATGTTCCAGACAATTGTGTAGAGTTAAGAACAAATGATATCGGTGTTGCTCCAATTAAGAAGAGTGCTGATGATGGTGACGACAAAGTAGATAGATTCCAAGTCTATATAGGCGGAGGTCAAGGTCAGCAATCAGGTAAACCAACCCTCTCAACCCTTGGAGAACCCTTCGGCATATTCACTGAAGATACCCTTCTTAAAGGTCTAGATGGTATAGTGAGCGTTCACAAGGAATGGGGAGATAGACAAAACCGACATTGGGGTAGACTAAAATATGTAGTTAAGGTGAAAGGAATTGAATGGTTTAGAGAACAGGTAAGAAATATCGGTGACATAAATTTTGAAGCTCCTATATTGGATTATGACTATGGAGATAGAAATTTGCACCTTGGCTGGATAAAGCAAGAGAAAATAGGTGATTATGGTGAGAACCTAAAATGGTGTTATGGTGCGTTTATAGAAAATGGTAGAATAATCGATGGAAGTCCAAATGGTGATCTAAAGAGGATGATAAAATATCTAATGAACAAATATCCAGCTGTTCAGCTTTTTATAACGCCTAATCAGCATTTACTGTTTTCAAATATAGGCAACAGTGAAAGAGGGCAATTTGAGAATGATATGAAGTTATTTGGTTATGGTGTACGAAAAAAAGTTATCAATCTGGCCAACGGTGCAACAGAAGTAATATCTAGACCATATTCAAAATTAAGAATGTTATCTGGAGCATGTGTTGGAAGAGATACTTGTAGATTAACTTATACTGACTCTGAAAAATATGAACCTTATCTAATTGACAAATTGGAGGAGAAATGGGGAGATCTGAATGAATCAATCGGTATTACAGGTTGTGAAAAACAATGTTATAGACCAGCAACAAAAACTATAGGTTGGATAGGGACTGGTCTTAATCTTTATCAATTAACAATAGCTGGAACAGAAGACGGAAGGCATCAAGGCGTGCCACTGATGGACCCAGATTCAAAAGAACAATATCTTCACTTTGTACCACGTAAAGATGTAGCAGAAGTTACAGACGTACTCGCAGAATTTTATATGAAATATAGGTCAAAAGAAGAAGAGAGACCTGGTGGAATGGGATATTTCTTGAGAAGGGTTAAAGCTAAAGAAATAATTTCTTGTTTAAAGTCAAATCCAAAGACGGCAGAATTAATGAAGAAAGCCTTCAAGGGTATTTAGCAGTAGTGTGTCCAAGCAAACAGATTATGCTCTTTATGTAAGCTTAATGGGGATTATTGTTAATTCATTGTTGCTAATATTCACGGTTTTTATTAACGTTGAGAACACGAAACGGATGTAGTATTCTGCATACAAAAGTAGTCCTTTATATCTGATAAATAAACCTTTGATGAGTTAACATTAGCTTAACAGTTATTAAGTCATTCTTTTTTTTGCCTTACAAATATTTAGTATATTTAAAATGAACTTTATATAT
>DATDLD010000229.1:0-5998 GCA_036519475.1 Candidatus Nitrosopolaris sp.
ATCGAACTGGATCGGCAACACATGCTGGCTTTGGTGCAGAGCGATGCTGAGCTCGGCCAGATCCTGATGCGGGCTTTCATTCTCCGCAGGGTTGAGTTGGTGGCGGCTGGCGTGGGAGATGTTGTGCTCATCGGGTCAACGTATTCGGCCGGTACGCTTCGGATCAAAGAATTCCTGATGCGCAACGGACACCCCCACACCTTCATAGACCTAGAACGCGACCCTGACGTACAGAATCTATTGGATAGTTTTCATATTGCCGCCAGCGAGATACCCGTGGTGATCTGTCGAGGCGAGGTTGTGCTTCGAAATCCCAGTAACCAGCAAATCGCAGACTGCCTCGGCTTCAACGAAGCTATTGACCAAATCCAGGTGCGCGATCTCGTCATCATCGGTGCCGGTCCCTCTGGGTTGGCTGCGGCAGTGTATGGCGCTTCAGAAGGTCTTGACGTTCTGGTGCTGGAAACAAGCTCGCCTGGCGGCCAGGCAGGTTCAAGCTCAAGAATCGAAAATTACTTGGGATTTCCCACAGGTATCTCAGGCCAGGAGCTCGCAGCTCGGGCGTACCACCAGGCACAGAAATTCGGCGCGGAGATGCTCATCACCAAGGGCACGAAACTCGTCTGCGACCATAAACCGTACGTCATCGAAGTCGAGAACGGGGCTCGAATTCCGGCACGCACTGTCGTGATTGCAACCGGGGCGGAATATCGAAGGCCGCAATTGAAAGACTTGTCGCGCTTTGAAGGCGCGGGTATCTACTACGCTGCGACCTTTGTGGAAGCGCAGTTGTGTGGCGGAGAAGAAGTGATTGTGGTTGGCGGAGGAAACGCAGCCGGTCAAGCTGCCGTGTTTCTGGCGGAGACGACAAAGCGCGTGCACATGCTAGTCAGGTCTGCAAGTTTGGTCGAGAACATGTCGCGCTACCTGATTCGCCGGATCGAAGAGACTCCTAAGATAGTACTCCGGCCACACACAGAGATCGTGGCGCTCGAAGGAGGCGATCACCTCGAATCCGTTCGGTGGCGAAACAGTCAAACGGGGAAGACTGAGGAGCACAAGATCAACCACGTGTTCGTCATGACCGGCGCCGCTCCGAACACCCATTGGCTGGACGGCTGCGTCGCGCTAGATGCTAAAGGCTTCATTAAGACGGGTCCCGATCTGTCGCCAGAAAATCTGAGCGCTGCACACTGGCCCCTTGCCCGTCCGCCGTATTTGCTCGAAACCAGTTGGCCGGGGGTTTTGGCGGTGGGTGACGTGCGAGGCGGCAGCATAAAGCGTGTTGCGTCCGCGGTGGGTGAAGGATCAATCGCGATCTCATTTGTTCATAAAGTTCTCCAGGAATAGAAAACAGATTGAAGCTGATCGAGACTAGATGAATGACCATGAACGAGGTCTAGCTTGTTGTATGCCGAGCGTCTCGTATGTCTTTGGCCAATTATTATTTTGATGGTCTCTACTGGTTGTATCATACCAGAAATTCCAACATATCCAGTTTTTCTGTCCATATGCAATAACAAAATCAATCTCATCATCTACGCACTCCATCTAAATCACACCTACAAATTCTGCATTTCCTTGCGCTGCTTCAATTGTTGATTCGATGATGTGTGATAATGAAAACACATATCATAATCCTTGTGATGGAAGTCCTTGTATCTGTTGAGTTCGCGCTCAGTGTCAAACATCTTATTTACGTCATGCTCTTTACACTCAAATTGATATGATACTTTTGGCATGATTAACTACTATGTAATTATGATATTACCAAGTGTCTTTGCACAATCGACTTCAATGAATGTGTAGAGAATAGGATTATGAATACATTTGAAAGATCGGTAGCTGATTACTAATGGATCTACAGCAATTTAATTACAATTCCGCGACCTTATGACAGGCAGCTTCAACACTCTATCGACTAAATCAGACAAATTTGAACCATTAGCTTATGTACTAAATTCACAATTAAGATGGTCTACTATGAAGTGCTTATCTCTAAAACAACCATTTGCAGAACTTTTGATATCAGGAAAAAAGACTGTAGAACTGAGAAAATGGAATACTAAATTTAGAGGGAAATTCTTGATACATGCTTCAAAAAAAATAGATAAAGAGAGGGCCATATCATTAGGCATTAATTGTGCAAAGCTTAGCACAGGAGCAATAATAGGTACTGCAATTTTGTATAATGTCAAGGAATATGAGAGCAAAGCTGAATTTGAAAGAGATAAAAATAAGCATTGTGCGGATATCAAAAAATTTGGTTCATACAAATATGGATTTATGATAAGAAATGCACATAGACTTCGAGCTGTACTGCCATATCCTGGACAATTGAAATTCTTTGAAGTTGAATATCCCGTTATTCCTTAGTAAATTGTATGTATGTATCTTAGATAATTATACGTTAACATGGTCAACTTTTTTTTCAATTGAATCTAAGATCAAGCGAGAAATTTCCCCCGCTGAGCGTTTAGTGGACTGGGCGGGATTATATCCTTATGGTTAAGGGGTTCACCTACATTTTATAATAGGATGGAATAATCGTTTAAAATTCTTCTTAAACTATGCCATTTTAGCACCTTCCAGTCATAGCACTCAACCATGGCTTTTCAAAATGGTTGGCAATACTATTGAATTGTATGCTGATAGAACTAAGACATTACCCGTAGGGAGGCTATGGAAACTTTAGGTCTCTGTATTACCTTTTGTAATTTCCAAGATTTATCTATCTAAAGCAAATCTAACTGTGACTTTACTGCTTTTACCAAATCGGGCAATGAAATAGGTTCTTTTCAGAAAACAGTCAACCTCTTCTAAGGTTGGAAATAACTCCTTAAATTGATTACGATATTATGCTGTGATAAAGCATACCAGAGGCTTATCATCATCGTCATATCCTCACTCTATATCTTTAATTTTTTTATATAGTTCAAATCCGTTCATCTTTGGCATTTTGATATCAAGCAACAATAGGTCATATATACCAGGTTTGTAGTCAGATAATGCTAACAACGGGTCATTGTAGACCTCTACTTGAAGATCAGCTTCCTCCAAACCGAGTTTAGAGACTGTAGTAATATCGATTTCATCGTCTACAACGAAGATTCTTTTTTCCTGGGACGAAGAACTTGGTTTCATGATGATACGCTACGAAATAAAGCTATACGGTCTCAAAGAAAAAAAGAAATTCATACTGACTCTTTATGCATTTCTTGTTTTTCAGGTTTGCGTATTCTAGCTGGCCCTCTTAATTCAGTGAGGTGAGTCACTATGAACCACGCCACCAATGGCAGACTTATTCCAGCTGCATAATATGCAGCCGGGCCGACGAGGCTAACCACTGCTTATACTCACCATTAATTAATACATCGTCTAACCATATAAAGTATATGAAAATCGGTCTAAATATGCTGGAATGTTATGTTTCTTATTATTTTTATTATTATTTAGTTATATATTAAAAATATTCTATGATTCTCATATTTATCTACAGCTGACACTTTCGTCAATTAGAGACGTTAGATTTTGCAACAGCAAAATACTAACCAAATTGCATTGGGAACACGTGTAATAGATATGGTATTTCACAACCCAGTAATATTGGCAGGAAGGTTCGCAACACTTTGTGTTCTATCACAAGATAAAGTTTTTCCATTATGTTATCCAAAGCATTGCGAGCGGTATGATATCGAAGTTCACTTGTGTTATCAACTAAAGATGTATTCACTTTAGGCTTGATCTCCATGGTAAAAAGTGTTCTGATACCGCCTGCGAATCATTTTAAATATGAGTTATCGATGTTAAGCAAGCCTTTATAGACACAAATGATACATTTAATTTCAATCAGGAGCTGAGGCTATACAGTATTAGAATCATAAAAAAGAAAAAATTCAGGAACAGATGATGATGACAATAATAATAATTCTAGCTCTTCTATGTTTAGACCGAAGACAATCCTCGCTTTTGGTATAGTCTTAGCAGCAATTGGTATTGTAGGTGCGATTTATTTTGGCTCACAGTTCGTAAAAGACGCAGTAAATCCAGATACTAATCAGCCTTATACTACGAGTTCACCGATTAAAAATGTAATACCCGTAGAATTAGAGGTAGCACTTGTCGTAGTCATGCTGGTAGGATTTGGAATATTAGGTTATGGAGTTGTTGCTACCAAATTTAACAAACCAACAGATTTCTATCCTGTATAAATAACTAAATAACTGTATCAAATTCTTGAAGAATGAGAAGTAAAAATAATATCAGAAGATAATGTTACTTGTTAACGATTCTTGTATTTCATCTTCCAGACAAGCATCGTCATCAAGAGAAGAGGCAGTTTCATGATACTTGTCTATATCTCTTTTTAAAAGAGCAATAACATAATCATTGAGAATAAAGTGGCCTATTAGATGCGAGATGCAAGATAAACTCATGCATCATATACCTCTTTTATTTTAGTCCATCAAATTCTTATCAGGAGATTACGGTCTCTAGACTTTATACTTCTCTAATTCAGCTCGAGAAACTTTTAAGAACACCTCTGCACCATCGAACCCTTCAACTTGAGATTTTGGTAACTTGTATTCTTCACGTGCACCCTCAGTTATTATTACTATGGAGTCAGCATATACGGCATCAACATTGCCTGCATCCTGACCATCACTTGACCTCAGATTTTTATGGACAATCGCTTCCCAATCAGCCACAGCATCCGACATTTCTGTAGTATATACATTTTAATCTATTTAAGCTAATTGGAGATCATCAAGAATTCTTTAGATAGAACACAGGACTAAATTGATAATATGCTCGTATTCATTATTCTGTCTGAATGGACATTTATGATATAGAGTCTTTCTCCTTATAGCTAATCCCGTATCATTATATTTTTGAGTTAGCAGCCTCAAAGTCAAGACATGGACAATTTACATGGGAACATGGCCTTCTTTTATCCTTAGTTAATATAGGATTGAAATGAATTCGTAGTATATGACCACAAAGACAACTGTCAGGATTAGATGACATTAAGTTAAGCCTTTGACAACCATAGTCTTCAAATTAATTCACGACAATCAATCCTTTAAGCATACTTTTTCTGCGTTAATATTGAAACTACCCTTTCAGAGACGATAGTCCTTTATGACACAAACGTAATAGTATCTTCAACTACTGTGCGCTACTAAGTAAATAACACTATGGGGTAAGTCTTCTCATCTTCCTATCCTGTTCTACTTCAGGCATACCTGCTTTCTACTATATGCTATATAGGAGATCCTTCTTGTTTCTCAATCTTAGCATCGCCCGAATGTCTAGCCATATTTCTACTAGACTATTGTAAAAGATAAAGCTAGTGGCTGTGTATACCTATATCTTATATGTATATCAACTCAATTACGAATAGCAATAATGACAAAGTATAAAGTATATGTTGTTGATTGATGCCTCGTCTGTTTGAAAGGACTGATTTCCCAATTTTCAAACAATTTATTTCGTTGTAGTGAAATTTCTACATTTCTTATCTTTTTATTAGGTCTTTTAAGGTCACTACTATTAGCAATTTTGACTATCGACTAGAGGCTGGGTAGCCTCTACTGGATGACTCCAAAGAAACTGCACAGTTACCACCAACTAGCTCGAGGTTCGAGGGCGTCATTGAGTAAAAAATATGAGACTTTATTTGTTAACAGGAACTATTCTATATATTATACCTTGGTCAAATGTTAGCACATATAGACAGCCATCATAAGGACTTACTTTCAGATCTGTAATACCACCAAAGCCCTTTCCAAATATTATTTGGTTAAGAGAATCAGAACTGTTTGCAACTCCATCTGCAAGTGGACCGGTTGGGAGCAGTAATCCTGTTCTTTGTGGATTTAGTTTAAAGTGGTAAATATTTCCATTTATCACATCGGCAACAAACATATCATTTTTGTATAGATTTCCTATCCTGTTAGAATTGAGGAATGTGATTCCAGCCGGAACCACTTTCCGA